>PBRP01000135.1 GCA_002726655.1 Gammaproteobacteria bacterium | reverse complement strand
CTGCTAACGCTTTTACCCGGCCGTGATACTTATAACCAGACCGATCGAAAGCGACTCTTTCTACACCAGCTTCTTTAGCTCGCTCAGCAATCAATTTCCCAACCTTCGAAGCACCTTCAATATTCCCGGTAGCGCCTTCTCTAAGCGACTTATCGAGAGTCGAGGCCGCCGCCTGCACGCTATCTCCAGATGCAGAAATTATCTGTGCATATATATGTCGAGGAGACCTGTACACACACAGTCGTGGTACTGCCAAATCCAGCATGTGCTTGCGACCACGTCGCGCTCTTTTCAACCTTGCGTCCTTTTTCTTACTCATCTTCTCTTACTCATCTCGTCTGATTCAAACGCTACTTCTTCTTCGCTTCCTTGCGTTTCACATTTTCATTGGCATAGCGAACACCCTTTCCCTTATAAGGTTCCGGAGGTCTGAACGCCCTGATCTCTGCCGCTACCTGACCTACTTGCTGCTTATCTATTCCTCTAACCACAATCTGCGTCTGTGATGGAGTTTCAATCTGTACACCTTCCGGTACCAAATACTCAACTGGATGAGAAAAACCAAGTGTCAGACTGAGGGTGCTACCCTTCATTTGGGCCCTATAACCGACACCCTGCAATTCCAAACCCTTTTCAAACCCCTCATCTACTCCAGTAACCATATTGTCAATTATGGAGCGATAGGTTCCAGCCAATGTGTTTGCCTTCTTGCCGGCTTGTGTTGGTCTGACCTTAATTACATTTTCTTCCTGGGATACTTCAACCCATTCATGAAAAGCGAGTTTTAGCTGACCTTTTGCACCTTTCACGCTCAGCTCTTGTCCACTCAGGGTGACTTCCACTTTTTCTGGAACTCCCACTGGATTGTTTGCTATTCGCGACATACTTATCTGCCTTTAATTACCTGGTCTAAACTAGAAGACCGAACAAAGTAACTCGCCACCAACACCTGCAGCTCTTGCTGCACGATCGGTCATGACGCCCTTATTGGTGGACAGGATTATGATTCCAAGCCCCCCTCTGATCACTGGAATGTCGTCTTTGCTCCTATACCGGCGCAAACCTGGACTACTGATTCTCTTGATCTCTTCTATAACTGCTTTTCCTTCGTAATAGCGAAGTGTAATGTTTAGTGAGCGTTTTCCCTTTTCCACTTCACTAACACTGTAGTCATCTATATAGCCTTCTTCCTTCAACACTTTGGCAACCGAGACTTTCGTTGTTGAACAAGGCATTTCAATATCACTAATTTTGGCTTGCTGCGCGTTTCGTATCCGCGTCAACAGGTCGGCCAAAGGATCTTGCATAGTCATTTATTCTTAAACTCCATCTTTACCTGTTAGAAGTTACCAGCTTGATTTAACCAAACCAGGAATGTCGCCTCTCATGGCGGCCTCCCTCAACTTGTTTCGAGCCAAGCCAAACCGTCTATACACAGCATGAGGCCTACCCGTTAGGCTGCAACGCCTAACCTGTCGACAAGGGCTGGCATTTCTTGGCAGTTTCTGCAACTTTAGTTGCGCTTCCCATCTATCATCATCTGATGATTCGGGATTTGATATGATCGCCTTCAACGCCAGTCGTTTCGCCGCATACTTTTTTACGGTTTTCTCTCGCTTCAACTCGCGATTAATCATTGATACTTTAGCCATAAAATTCTCTATTCTTGTGCTCAGTTCAACCTAAACAGCTTCTCTAAGTGGGAAGTTGAAAGCGCGAAGCAGCGCCCTGCCCTCATCATCAGTCCTAGCAGAAGTAACGATAGCTACATCGAGACCTCTAATTTTGTCGATCTTGTCATAGTCAATTTCGGGGAAAACAATCTGTTCCGAAAACCCCATGGCAAAATTTCCCCGACCGTCAAATGACTTAGGGCTAACCCCTCTGAAATCACGTTGCCTGGGAATCGCGATATTGATCAGGCGGTCAAGAAATTCGTACATCCGCTCTCTGCGTAACGTGACTTTACAACCAACTGGAAAGCCTTCACGGACTTTGAAGCCTGCGATAGACTTGCGTGCATCGTTAGTTACAGCTTTCTGTCCCGCAATAGCTTCCATATCCGACACAGCGGCATCCAACTGTTTTCGATCACCAATAGCTTCACCAACACCCATATTGAGAGTGATTTTGGTAATACGCGGCACTTCCATTATGTTCGCCAAACCAAGCTCTTCTTTCAGTTTTGGTTTGATCTCTTCTTCGTATACTTTTCTCAAATCAGCCATATCGTTTAACCGTCAATCTGTTCTCCGGAAGATTTGTAGATACGCACCTTCGTGCCATCTTCCAGTGTTTTTATCCCTACCTTGTCTGCTTGGTCGGCACTTCTGTTATAGATTGCCACGTTTGAAGCCTGAATAGGTGCCTCTTTTTCGATAATCCCGCCCGGTTGGTTCATCTGTGGATTACCTTTTGTATGACGCTTGATCATGTTAACGCCGGATACGAAAACCCTGCCATCATCACGAATGCGAGTTACTGTTCCCGTTTTACCCTTGTCTTTACCTGCGATGACGATAATTTCATCATCTTTTCTGATCTTCTGCATGTCTAACCCAACCCTATAAAACTTCCGGTGCGAGAGAGATGATGCGCATGAAATTGTCTGTGCGAAGCTCCCTGGTTACCGGTCCAAATATTCGAGTTCCTATTGGCTGCTTCTGCGCATTCAGCAGAACAGCAGCATTACCATCAAATCTGATAACAGAGCCATCAGGTCTGCGAACCCCTTTTTTGGTCCTGACCACAACAGCATCCAAAACCTGGCCTTTCCGTACTCTTCCGCGAGGAATAGCCTCTTTCACAGTTACCTTAATAATGTCGCCCACGTTAGCGTAGCGACGCTTTGAACCACCTAAAACCTTTATACACATGACACGACGGGCGCCGCTGTTGTCAGCTATATCTAAGTATGTTTGCGCCTGTATCATGCCGTTAACTCCATCAATTCCTGGGGAAAACCCCTTTTCCTGCTTATACGATTACTGATTTCCGATCGATTGAGCTCAATTTCCAAGCCTTTGTCTTGGATATTGGACGGGTTTCCTCAATCGTTACCTTGTCCCCTTCCTGACACTGATTCTCTGGATCATGTGCATGAATCTTCTTGGAGCGTTTGATGTACTTTCCATACAGGGGGTGCTTAATTACTCTTTCCACCGAGACCGTGATCGTTTTATCCATTTTGGTACTGACTACTGTACCGCTCGCTAACCTCGCCTGACCCGCTTCTTTACCCATTGACCTTTTCCTGCCCTATTCTTCCAGTTGCTTTACTGATTCCTGTTTACCGTCGACAGCTTTTTGACGAAGGACAGTCTTAACCCGTGCTATATCTTTGGCGACCGCTTTTACCAGGTGAGTCTGATTCAACTGGCCAGTCGACTTTTGCATACGATAATCGAATTGATCCTTCATCAATGTCACTAAATCCTGCTGCAGTTCATCTACAGATTTTTCTCGTAATTCAGATGCTTTCATTTCATTCAATCTCACTAAGAGCTTTAAACCGCTCTGTCAGTTACCATTACATTGCGACTCTTCTGACGAAACTGGTAGCGAAAGGAATCTTTGCTGCTGCAAGTCGAAATGCATCCCTGGCTTCTTCCTCAGTAACACCTTCCATTTCATAGAGCACCTTTCCAGGCTTTATCTGAGCAACCCAATACTCAACATTACCCTTACCCTTCCCCTGCCTTACCTCAAGCGGTTTCTGGGTTATGGGTTTGTCGGGGAATACTCGAATCCATATCTGACCCCCACGTCTTACACGCCTGGTCATTGCTCGACGAGCCGCTTCAATTTGTCTCGCGGTTAGGCGACCTCGACTGGTAGCCTTCAGTCCATATTCTCCAAAACTAACAGAACTACCACGGTGTGCCAGACCTCGATTTCTACCCTTCTGCTGTTTCCTATATTTTGTGCGTTTCGGTTGTAACATTTCTTTTATCCAAAACTTTGAACATTGGTACCCTGCTGCTGCGAACTTTCTTCTCGCTGCCCTAGGATCTCACCCTTGAAAATCCAGACTTTCACGCCAAGTATTCCGTATGTAGTCGCCGCTTCAGCGGTTGCATAATCAATATCGGCACGGAGCGTATGTAGAGGCACTCGCCCCTCATGATACGTTTCCGATCTCGCGATCTCTGCACCACCGAGTCGACCTGCGACCCTCACCTTTATTCCCAGTGCGCCCAGTCTGGTTGCATTCTGCATAACTCGCTTCATGGCTCTTCTGAACTGCACTCTTCGTTCTAGTTGCATAGCGACATTCTGTGCTACGAGGTAAGCATCCAACTCCGGTTTACGCACTTCTTCTATGTTTATGTGCACCGGAACACCCATCAACTTGGAAACCTCTTGACGAAGTCTCTCGACATCCTCACCTTTTTTCCCAATAACGATCCCGGGGCGAGCCGTGTGTATAGTGAGCCTCGCAGTCTGAGCGGGTCGCTGGATCTCAATTCGACTTACTGAAGCCTGCGCCAGTTTTTTCTGAATGTACGCCCTGACTTTCATGTCCACATGAAGCTTTTCCGCATAAGCAGGCCCACTGGCGTACCAGATAGATGTATGGTCCTTGATAATGCCAAGTCGCATTCCCGTGGGATGTACCTTCTGACCCATATTGGTCTCCTGTATTTTGGATCAATCCTCTTGCGCTACTTAATCTGCAACCGCAAGAGTTATGTGACAACTTCGTTTGAGGATTCTGTCTGCACGGCCTTTCGCCCTGGGACGAATTCTCTTCATGACCATTCCCTCGTCTACAAATATCCGTGATACAGATAACTCATCTATATCAGCACCTTCATTGTGCTCTGCACTTGCTATCGCTGATTCCAGCAATTTGCGAACAAGATGTGCGCCCTTCTTAGTACTGAAGTTCAGTACGTTGAGAGCATCACCCACCTGCTTGCCTCGGATCTGATCAGCGACCAGCCTGGCCTTCTGGGCAGATATTTTGGCTCCCTTTAATCTAGCAGAGACTTCCATTTTTTATCCTCTTTGGCTAGGTCTTGTTCGGACTTGAATATCGAGCGGGCTAGTTCCTTCATGAACTAGCTAGCTCCGAACCTTTCTATCCGCAGCATGGCCGCGAAATGTTCGTGTTACTGCAAATTCTCCCAACTTGTGCCCAACCATATCTTCGTTAACGAAAACAGGTACATGCTGCCGACCGTTATGGATCTGCAACGTCAAGCCAACAAAATCAGGTGTTATCAGGGAACGACGCGACCAGGTTTTAATGGGTCGTTTGTCATTGCTTTCGACTGCCTGCCTGACCTTCTTCACAAGATGCAGGTCAACAAATGGACCTTTTTTAAGACTACGCGGCACTCTTAATCTCCTATCGGCTTGAACGACGACGAACGATCATATCGTTCGTTCTCTTATTCTTACGAGTTTTGAATCCTTTAGTAGGCACGCCCCATGGGGAAACCGGATGACGACCACCGGAAGTCTTTCCTTCACCACCACCATGCGGGTGATCAACAGGGTTCATAACAACACCACGAACCGTTGGCCTTACACCTCTCCATCTTTTGGCACCAGCCTTACCAAGTGACCTCAGATTATGTTCCGGGTTGCTTACCTCACCGAGAGTTGCCCGGCACTCGGCCAGCACTTTTCTCATTTCTCCAGAACGCAGACGCAGGGTGACATACCTTCCCTCTTTAGCGATCAGTTGCGCAGAAGTCCCGGCACTTCTCGCCATTTGGGCACCCTTACCACCTTTCAATTCAATACAGTGGATGACACTTCCCATGGGAATATTGCGCATAGAAAGGCAGTTACCAGTCTTGATTGGAGCATTGTCGCCTGATTCGAGTTCGTCACCTTGAGCAAGGTTTCGGGGTGCAATTATGTATCGTCTTTCGCCATCGGCGTACTTGAGGAGGGCTATATTTGCGGTTCTGTTGGGATCGTACTCAATTCGTTCTACTTGTGCCTTAATGCCGTCTTTGTTTCTCTTAAAGTCAACAACCCGATACTTCTGCTTATGACCGCCACCAATATGCCGTGTTGTAATTCGGCCATTATTATTGCGGCCGCCGGTCTTAGACTTTTTCTCCAACAGCGGCTTGTATGGTTCTCCCCGATGCAGATCAGGATTAGTGACCTTAACAACGAATCGACGGCCCGCTGATGTTGGTTTGGCTTTTACGACTGGCATTTTCTAATCTCGCGCCTTTATTCTATTCGTTAGCTACTTGGCAGCTAGCTAGTTGTGGTTGAAAAATCAATGTCATGTCCGTCGTGCAGACGAACATAGGCTTTTTTCCAGCTCGGCCTCTTGCTCATGCCGCGCGCATTCCTTTTCACCTTTCCCTTTACATTCAATACAGTGACATTTCTCACTGATACCTTATATATCTTTTCCACCGCTTCTTTAATTTCTGGTCTCGTGGCGTCTCTGGCCACTCTAAACGCAAACTGATTAGCCTCATCGGCAATAACAGTTGCTTTCTCGGAAATGTGCGCACCAAGCAACACCTTATACAGCCGCTCCTGGTTCATCCGAGCATCTCCTCTGCCTTTCTTAGGGCGCCAACGGTAAAGAGCACCTTCTCATATCCAATCAGGTTAACTGGATTAACACCCTGTACGTCAATTACATCCACGCCCCGGATATTGCGTGCTCCCAGATACAGGTTGCTATCAACTTCCTCGACGACCACCAGTACATTCTCAAGATCCAGCTCTTTCAATCTGCTCTGAACCTGCTTGGTCTTTGGCGCGTCTACTGAGAAATCCTCAGTAACAACCAGCCGTTCCTGCCGAATCAATTCCGACAATATTGACTGCATCGCACCACGGAGCATTTTCTTGTTTACTTTCTGAGAATGGTCCCTTGGCTTTGCTGCAAAAGTTACACCACCACCACGCCATATCGGACTGCGAATGGTTCCTGCTCTGGCGCGACCGGTTCCCTTCTGACGAAAAGGTTTACGTCCACCACCATTAACCTCGGCGCGGCTCTTGTTAGCCTTTGAGCCCTGACGGCCAGCGGCCGAATAGGCAACAACTACCTGGTGCACCAGTGCTTCATTAAACTGTCGACCAAATGTGGATTCAGAGACGTCGACCGCTTTGTCGGTTAGTCCCTTCCCTGGTTCTGAAATATTGAGATTCAAGATTTCACTCCCGCTTAATTCGAGCCTTTGACGGCTGGTTTTACGATCACATCACCACCCTTGGCGCCAGGAACAGCACCCTTGACCAACAGCAGATGATTTTCCTGGTCAACTTTTATTATTTCCAATGTCTGGGCGGTGACTTTAGCGGCACCCATGTGTCCCGCCATCTTTTTCCCTTTGTATACTCGACCAGGTGTCTGACACTGCCCTATAGACCCCGGCGCCCGGTGGGAAATTGAGTTTCCGTGGGTAGCATCCTGCATTTTGAAGTTATATCTCTTGACCACACCGGCGAACCCCTTGCCTTTTGATTGCCCGGACACATCAACTTTCTGACCTTCTTCAAAAGCCTCAACTGTTAAGCTGTCACCAACACTAATCTCTTCTTCAGCGGAGCAGCGAAGCTCGGTCAAGTTCTGCCCAGCTTCTACATTTGCCTTGCTGAAATGTCCCGCAACGGGTTTGGTAACATTCGAAACTTTTACTGTTCCGTGGGTAATCTGAATCGCGTTATAGCCATCTGATTCGAGGGTCTTGACCTGAGTTACCCTGTTGGGTGTAGCCTCAATAACGGTCACTGGGATCGATTGACCTTCTTCTGTAAAGATCCGCGTCATTCCTCTTTTAATTCCTACAATTCCGATTGTCATTTTCTTAACTCCGCCAGCCTTCAACCCAGATTAATCTGAACTTCAACACCCGCCGCAAGATCCAGCTTGGTGAGTGCATCGACTGTTTTTTCAGTGGGCTCAACAATGTCCAGTAGCCGCTTGTGGGTTCTTATTTCATATTGATCCCTGGCATCCTTGTCTACGTGGGGTGATATCAATACCGTAAACTTCTCCTTTCGCGTCGGCAGAGGGATCGGACCTCGTACCTGAGCACCCGTCCTCTTGGCAGTATTCACAATTTCCTGCGTAGAGATGTCGATGAGGCGATGATCAAAGGCCTTGAGTCGAATTCTAATTCTCTGGTTTTGCATTCACCCATCTCCCGGAGAGGCTGATCTGTTTATGACTGATAAATAAGACAAAAACCCACCTTCCCCCAGAAAAGGGAAGGCGCATTTTCTAAATGCCCTTGCTTGATCTCAAGCTGCCCGTGGCTTCAATTCGAAGCCCTGTTTTCCAACGGAAGCCGTTCGACTCCATTTAACACTCTAAGCAGGCCTGACAGCGGCCTCCTTGTTACCTGAAACGTTGCCCGAAATTCGTCTTTTTACCCAATTTGACTAGAGTGACTCACTTCGGGGGGCGCATCATACCCGCCCTTTCCGTTAAATGCCACTCAATACCGTCAAAATCAGGTTCAAAGCAACAATTCCCAGGGGAAATTACCTTACCCGGAGATCTTGGTTACGACACCAGCACCCACGGTCCGACCACCCTCTCGAATGGCAAATCGCTGACCTTCTTCCATCGCAATCGGTGCGATCAGTTCTACCTTCATCAATACATTGTCTCCAGGCATCACCATCTCTGTACCTTCCGGTAACTCTACACTGCCTGTCACATCCGTCGTCTCAAAGAAAAACTGGGGCTTATAACCCTTGAAAAATGGTGTATGGCGTCCACCTTCATCCTTCGAAAGGACATAGACCTCACCATCAAAATTAGTATGCGGCGTGATCGCTCCCGGTGCCGACAAAACCTGGCCTCGCTCTACTTCCTCGCGCTTCGTACCACGAAGAAGTACACCAACATTCTCCCCCGCACGACCTTCATCAAGCAGCTTGCGAAACATCTCTACACCTGTACAGGTCGTCTTCTCCGTATCCTTGATACCTACGATCTCTATCTCTTCTCCAACCTTGATCACACCACGAGCTATCCGGCCAGTCACTACCGTGCCGCGTCCCGATATCGAGAATACATCCTCAATCGGCATCAAAAATGGCTGGTCTATCGCACGCTCTGGTTCCGGTATGTACGAATCCAGCGTCTCAACCAGCTTTTGCACCGATTGAGATCCAACTTCAGAGGTGTCTCCCTCCAGCGCCTTCAATGCACTACCAATTACGATCGGTGTGTCATCTCCCGGAAATTCATACTGATCAAGCAGTTCACGCACTTCCATTTCAACCAGTTCAAGCAACTCGTCATCATCAACCATGTCCGCCTTGTTCAGGTAGACAACAATATAAGGAACACCCACCTGCTTGGACAACAGGATATGCTCTCGTGTCTGGGGCATCGGGCCATCGGCAGCTGATACTACCAGTATCGCTCCGTCCATCTGTGCCGCACCCGTGATCATATTCTTCACATAATCAGCGTGGCCCGGACAGTCTACGTGGGCGTAGTGCCGATTCGGTGAGTCATACTCAACGTGTGAGGTCGCGATTGTGATGCCACGCTCACGTTCTTCCGGTGCATTATCAATCGCATCAAATGCCTGGAACTCTCCACCACCGTAGGCCTCAGCACAGATCTTTGTAATCGCAGCCGTCAGGGTCGTCTTACCGTGGTCTACATGACCTATCGTGCCTACATTTACATGCGGCTTCGTCCGCTCAAATTTTTCTTTGGACATTTATCACCTCATTATCTTGAAAACGGGTTTCAGCAAGAAACCTACGGTTCTTACTCCGACCCAATATACCTTTTACTCTCCAAATGGAGCTCATAACCGGAATTGAACCGGTGACCTCTTCCTTACCAAGGAAGTGCTCTACCGACTGAGCTATATGAGCAAAAATGCACTCCCCTTCACAATTGT
>PBRP01000134.1 GCA_002726655.1 Gammaproteobacteria bacterium | reverse complement strand
TGATTCTCTCTCACCCAGCATCGCTGCCAGTTCCCTCGCCTGGGGGAAATCCACGAGCAGATCCATATCCAGCACCTTGGCCGCGCAGGCCCCGGCAAGGCCTACCGTATAGAGAAACATGATGTCGGCATAGGTGAAGGCGTCGCCGGTGACATAGGGCGAGAACTTGCCCTTCCTTTTCAGGCAGGCGATTCCCTTGTCCAGGTTGGTCTTCGCCTTTTCTTTTGTTTCATCACTGACTGAGCCACCAAAAAAAGCCTCGGCAAAACAGGTCCTGGCTGGCAGTTCGATGTACAACTCAATTTCTTTCGCAAGCTCACGGACCTCAGCTCTGGCAATTGGGTCGGCAGGCAGCAAGGTTGGCCCGGCATAACTTTCTTCGAGATACTCCATGATCACACTGGTTTCGCTCAGGAACCCGTGTTCAGTTTCTATACAGGGCACCTTTCCCATGGGGCTTTTGGAAAGATAGCCATCTTCCTGACTCGGCATAGTGTCAATGAATTCAAACTCAATACCCTTCTCCATCAAAGCCATCTTTACCATATTGAAATAGTTGCTTACGGTAAATCCGTACAGTTTTATCATTTCTCTACTCCGGGTTTTATCACTTGTCAGGCAGCAATAATACAGAGACTAGGGCGATGATCAACAGGATCTCAGCCCGCCCCAATCGGTGACGCACTTCCTGGTAATGGATCACCGCTATCTTTGAGGTAAACGATCAATCTCTCCCTAAGGGAGAGGGAACAGATTTATGGGCAACACCTGATATGGTAGCCTTGATGGCTCTTTCAAAAATGGCGCCGAACCATGATCATGACTAACACTGGAGACCTGAATGGATCTATCTTTTGGTAATGAATATGAAGTATTTCGAGAGGAGGTTCGTGACTTCATACGGCAGCATAAGGACAAGCAACCGAACCCGGCTGAAATGCTCAGCGAGGAAACGCTTGCCTGGCAGAAACTACTGATAGAAAACGGCTACCACTCACGCACGATTCCCAAAGAGTATGGTGGCTACGGTGCAGAGCCCGACATCATCAAGTCTAGAATCATCGCCGAGGAATTCAGTGCTGAACAAATAAATACAGGACTCAGCGGCCAGGGTATTTCAATGCTCACGCCGGTACTCCTGGAGATGGGTAATGAGGTACAGAAACTGCAATTCATCAAACCCACCATCCATGGTGAACTGCTTTGGTGTCAGGGGTACTCGGAACCTGGAGCCGGCAGTGATCTTGCCAGCCTGACTACAAAGGCTGAACTGGATGGTGATGAGTGGGTAATCAATGGCCAGAAAATCTGGACCAGCACCGCCCATCTGGCTGACTGGATATTCTGCCTGGTGCGAACCGAACCTGACGCACCAAAACATCAGGGGATTTCATTTCTTCTGTTCAGGATGGATACACCCGGTATCGAGATTCGGCCCCTGATAGACATGACAGGCAAGCGCAATTTCAACGAAGTGTTCTTCACCGATGTTCGCGTGCCGAAAGACCAGATAGTCGGCAAGCGTGGTCAGGGGTGGCTCGTGGCAAACGCTATTCTTGGCCATGAGCGGGGCTCCCTGGCGCCACCGGACGTTGCTGATGCAAGGCTAAACGGCGTCATTGACCTGATGCAGACTGAAACCATTGGCGGCGAGAAGCTAATGGCCAACCCTGTCTATCGAGACCGGTTGATACAATTGCAGGGTAGAGCGATGGCCCTGCGTCTGAATGATATGCGTCTGCTTTCAGCACGAATCAACAAGAATCAGGACGTCAAACTTGCAGCCATGATCGTCAAGCTGATGGGCACTGAACTTCGTCATGAAATCGAAGGTCTGGCCATTGATGTCATGGGAGAAATCGGCCTCTCCTACGAGGACAATCCCTATGTTCGTGGCAATGGTTCCTGGCAATTTCAATATATGTTCTATCTCGGGCTCATAATTGGTGGTGGCACGTCACAGATTCAGAAAAATATTATCTCGGAACGCGGCCTCGATATGCCAAAAGAACCCAAAGTGGCGAAGTCATCCTGAGCAATGCGAAGGATCCCCTCTTTAATGACGAGACCTCTCAACAAGCCACCAGGACAGCAGCAAGACCAACAGGATTAAAAGTATGGAATTCGGTTTATCTCAAGAACAAATCCTTCTTCAGGATAGTGTTAACAAGTTTCTAGGCGACCAGGTACCACTGGCTAAAGTACGGCAAATTGCTACAGGTGAAGACAATGATTCAGAGGTCTGGAAGGGTCTTACTGAACTGGGTATTCCAAGCCTGCTAGTACCAGAGGCGCACGGCGGCGTAGGTCTCGGCACTGTCGATGCCGTGATCGTCGCTGAATGTCTTGGCTATCACGTGACACCTTCAGCATTCATCTCGTCCGCGGTAATGGCGCCGGTCGCGCTCACGGCGGCAGGAAAAGAAGATACGCTCGCGGCGATTGCTGACGGTACACATCGAGTCGGTATTGCCTTTGGTGAGGCAATTGGTGCCAGGAGGGATGCAGGCATTCTCGTTGATGGAACAACCCTATCGGGGAAATGTCTGTTTGTTCTTGACGCAGACGCCGATGCCTACCTGATCGCAACCCCTGGGAAAAGTCTCTATCAAGTCAGGGCTGACGCGAATGGCCTGAAGCGGAATCTACTTACAACTATCGACAAGACACGACCTAACTGCGAACTTATCCTCGACAAGGTTGCCTGTGAACTGATCTCAGATGATCCCGATGTTTATCTGCAGACCCTCGACGCCGGTCGAGTTATGCAGGCGGCAGATACTCTGGGCGCAGCCCAGTGCATGCTGGATCAGGCAGTTGCCTATGCCAAACAGCGAGAGCAGTTCAATCGTGTTATCGCCTCATTCCAGGCCGTCAAACACATGTGTGCTGAAATGGCTGCAAACCTTGAACCCTGTCGATCAATGGTCTGGTATGCAGGTCACGCGCTGGATGAAGTGCCGGAAGAGAAAAGGCTGATCGCATGCCACACCAAGGCTCACCTGTCAGAGGTTGGCAAGTTTGTCGCTAAGACTGCCACTGAAGTCCATGGCGGTATGGGTTTTACTGACCTGGTGGGTCTGCACTACTGGTTCAAGCGCATTGGTGCTAACCGCCAGCTCCTGGGCGCGCCGGAACTTGTCAGGGATGAAGCAGCACGGATCCAGGGATTTGCTGCATAGCCAGCGACGGATAAGTATACTAACCAGTCGGCCTTACACGGTTGTTACCAGCCTTTCCGACAGGGCAGCGATATAGTCGGGACCAATCCCGCAGCATCCCCCGATGATAGAAGCACCTGACTCTGCAAAGCGCTCCGCCATAGTAAGGTAGTACTCAACATTAATGTCATCCCGCATACCAATCTGTATGTTGTTGTCTAGGGTCCATTGGGGATCTACAGTATTCAATCGATTCGGGTATCCACCGATGGGCTTATCCGTAATCGCTTTCAGCTCCCGCAGTGCAGCCAGGATAGCTTCAGCATGGGTACAGTTGAACAGATAGGCAGCCAATTCGAAGTCCTGGAGCTTTGCAAAGGCATCTGCAACTGAATCGCCGCTACGCAGCCCATTACCCGGTTCTTCATTGAGGGTCCAGGAAACCATGACTGGTTTACCCAGGCCATGGGCACTCGCCTGGCTCACCGCGTGGGCAGCTTCAGCTCCACTGGACATGGTTTCACACAGGAACAGGTCAACGTTATCCCGCATCGCGCCAACCATCCCTGCATAAACCGGGAGAGACTCGGCTGCATCCGGGATGAGATCCGGCCTATAACTCTCAGACAGTGGTGGCAGTGAACCCGCGACCCGGACATCTTCCCCGCTTTCCTTTACGGCACGCCTGGCAAGCTCACCAGCCAAGTGTGTTAACTCCTCATAACGATCAGCAAGACCTTCCTTCTCGAGATAACTTGGCACTGTTGAATAGCTATTGGTTGTAATGACTTTTGCGCCGGCCGCGATGTAATCCCGGTGAACCTGTACCACCATATCCGGTGCATCCAGCAGGGCTTTGGCGGACCAAAGCCCAGTGGCTGAACCCGCTCCACGACGGGCAAGTTCACTGCCCATACTGCCATCTAATATTGTAATCATGTCGTGTCCCCCTGAGGAGCTAAAGTACTATTCCCTTTTCCGTATAGTCACTAATCATCGTTGCATCCAGCCCCAGCTCCTCGAGCACACTCTGTGTATGCTGACCGTGGGCAGGAGAGTGCGAAGTCGCTGGCAGCCTTTCACCACCAAATTTCGCGGGTGACCTGACAATCCTCATAGAACCCATGACTGGATGTTCTCGCACCTCTACAGTTTCGTTGGCCAGGATCTGTGGTTGCGTGAGCACCTCTTCATAACCCAGACATTTCGCCACGGGGACATCATTCTCATGAAGTTTCTCCAGAATATCGTCAGTAGAAAACTGCGTGAATGCCTCTGCCAGCTCTCCCCTGAATTCTTCAAGATTTGCAACCAGCCTTTCAAAAGAATTAAAACGCTCATCCGTCAGCAGATCCTCCCTGCCAAGTGCGCGCATAACACCTGCTCTTTGCGCTTCTGTTGCAGCGGACGTTGTGATTACGCCATCTTTGGTCAGGGTAAGCTCATATATCAGGTCAGCCAGCAACGGCTGTGGCGCAATGTCATCATCCAGCAGCGTGTTATTCATGAAACCGTCTGGGAAAATAAAGAACAGGCCTGCATCCAGCATGGACAGATCAATGTGCTGGCCCTCACCTATCTTTTCCCTTACCAGCAGCGCAGCGGTGATCGCCTGGACTGCTGTATAGGCTGTGATCTTGTCACACATGAGGTTACGCACGAAAGAAGGTGCCTCGAAACTCTGGGATGCTGTCATACCGGAATGAGCCTGAATAATGGGGTCATAGGCGGGCGCGTTCGCAAGGGGACCCTCGACACCAAAACCGGATATGGCAACATAAACAAGCCCCGGATTGAGGCTGCGCAGTTTTTCGCTCCCCAGATTGAGACTGTCCATCACCCCCGGCCTGAAATTATGCACAATTACATCGGCATCCTTCGCCAATTCGCGGATCAGTGACTGTCCTGCTTCATCCTTCAAATTGACGCGGATAGATTCCTTGCCTCTATTACAATTGGCAAACAAGGCAGAAATACCACCCTTTGCACTACCGACATAGCGCATGGGATCGCCCATCTCTATGGGCTCCACTTTAATGACTCTTGCTCCCTGCTCAGCCATCATCATGGAGGCAAAGGCTGCAGTTATCATTGTAGAAAATTCAAGTACCTTCACACCTTCTAGGGGTTTCATCTTTATTCCTCAGAGTTACTACATCAGCTGCCAGTTTCAGCTAGAATTCTTCTGCTTGCGGCAATCTTATCTCGTCACAACTATTTCTCGTCACGATCAGGTCTTGTCACAACCTTATCTCACCACGATCATGGATAAGACAACACTTATCCAGTACATTGCAAGCATGTCTCTACAGAAGTACGCAACACTCGCGCTTACCTGTTTTACTTTACAGGGTTGCGAATTTGGGGTTGATCCCGGCTCTAGTATCTCACCAAACTACCATTTACTTTCCTCCTGTGACAAACCCGATAGTGCCGCCATTGCAAGCCTTGTGGCTGACAGCCTCTGCGGCACGATTTCAGTATTTGAAGACAGGGTGACAAAAAGTGGCCGGAAGATTGATCTTAACATCATGGTCATACCTGCAATTTCACCTTCGCAGCCGGATCCGATCTTTTTCCTGGCGGGCGGGCCAGGCCAGTCTGCGGTTGATGTGGGTCCCTTCCTGTTCTCCCGGCTGCACAGGCTGCGAAATGAGCGAGATATCGTGCTCGTTGATCAAAGAGGCACGGGTAAATCCAACTCACTCGCCTGCGAGCTTTCGGCTTCAGCTTTCGAGCAGGTAAACCTTTCCGTTGCGGCGGCGACTGAAATGCAGATTGAGAATCTCAAAAAATGCCTGACCGAGTACGACGCTAACACCGCGTTGTATACAACGCCCATCGCGATGGACGACCTCAATGAAGTCAGGGAAGTGCTTGGTTACAGCAAGATAAACCTGCTGGGTATTTCCTACGGAACCCGTGCAGGGCTCGTCTATATTCGCCGGCATCAGGATACAGTGCGAAGTGCGGTACTGGACGCAGTGGCCCCCTTGACCATGGCAATACCGAAAAACGTTGCCACTGATGCGCAAGCCGCATTCGAGCGATTGGTGACTGACTGCAAGAAACAACCTGGCTGCAAGGAAACCTATCCACATCTCAAGGATCATTTCAGGCTCCTGGTCCAGGGATTGGAACAGACACCTGAAGAGATTGCCCTGCATCACCCACGAACTGGCAAGGCAACAAAGGGGACCATTGACTCACGTCTCATCAACAGACTTGTCCGGGCGATCATGTACGATCGAACCCTGTCACGACTGCTGCCATTAGCCATTGAGGAAGCTTTCGGGGGAAACTATGCACCCTTGTCGACCCTTGCCTATACACTCACCGGAGAAGATACCAGCCTCAGCAGCGGAATGATGGCTTCCGTCCTGTGTGCAGAGGACATGACACGGGTAGATGCCGCCAGCAACAGCATGGATTTCGACAACGCAATATATGAAGCCCTGGATCCAATCTGTGAATTCTGGCCCAGGGGTTCAGTTCCCGAAGGCTATTTTGAACCCGTAGTATCGGATATTCCTGTCCTCTTGGCGTCCGGAACGCTGGACCCTGTCACGCCGCCAAAATACGGATGGGAGGCATCTCTCACACTGAGCAATTCTGAACATATCGTTATCCCAGGTGTTGGCCACAGCGTGGTCACGGTGGGTTGCATGCCTGATATTGTCTACGACTTTTTCAGCCACCCTGAAGCCTCCAAAGTCTCAGCCAGCTGCAGAGTTGACCTGAAAAGACCGCCCTTTTTTACCAGTCTGGCAGGCCCGCTCGGTCCTGGCGAGGGTGCGCAGGAGGAGAAACATAGGTGATTGAAGTCAAATCACTCTACAAGTCCTTCGCCGAGATCAAGGCCGTCAAGGACGTGTCCTTCACCGCTAACAATGGCCAGGTGACCGGACTCCTCGGCCCCAACGGTGCGGGCAAATCGACAACCCTTAGGATTCTCTATGGTCTGCTCACCCAGGATTCCGGTAGTGCACTGGTCGATGATATCGATATCAAATCTGATCGACTTGGTGCCCAGCAAAAAATTGGCGTATTGCCCGACAGTCACGGCCTCTACATCAGGCTGACGGCAAGGGAGCACATTTACTACTTCGGGCGCCTGCACAAATTTGATGAAGATAAGCTCGAATCCCAGACCAACGAACTCATTAAGCTGTTGGATATGCAATCTATAGCAGATCGCAGGGTAGAAGGATTTTCCCAGGGCGAACGGATGAAGGTCTGTCTCGCCCGGTCACTGGTTCACAACCCGCCGAACGTCCTGCTTGACGAGCCGACAAATGGGCTGGATGTCATGACTACCCGAACCGTGCGCGAGATTATTGAGGAGCTCAAGACCAAAAACATCGCCGTATTGTTTTCAAGCCACCTGATGCACGAGGTTTCAAGATTGTGTGACCACATCGTTATCGTGTCCGAAGGTTCAATTGTTGCCAGTGGAACCACGGATGAGATTCGGGCTGCCGCTGGGGAAGATAACCTTGAGGACGCATTCGTGAAACTGGTTGAAGGAGGCGTCAACTGATGCATCCGGTGAGTATTGTCCTGGGCAAGGAAATCCGCGACGCAGCGCGAGACAGGCGTGCTTTGCTTACCGCCTTTCTATTCCCGGTGCTTTCTCCCCTGCTGGTGTACTTCATGATGACCGCCATCATCGAACTGCAAACAGACGCGGACAAAATGACGATTCCAATCATCGGCGGCGAGCATGCACCGGCACTCATTCAATGGCTGAAAGAACAGGACGTACATCTGGAAAAATTTAGCGGTGATGCAAAGCAGGCGGTCAAGGACAAGGACAAGGAACTGGTAGTGATCATCCCTGATGACTTCCAGCAAAGATTCGGAGAACTGAAAACCGTTCCGGTAGAAGTCGTCAGTGATGGCTCACGCACGGATTCGCAGCCCAAGGTAAGGCGAGTCCACGAACTGCTTCGCCAGTACAACCAGGAAATTGGAGCGCTGCGCCTTATAGCCAGAGGTGTTTCACCTGATGTCACACGGGTCGTCGTGAGTCAGCACGTCGATGTGGCCAGCAAGGAACAACGGGCTGCGACGGCGCTGAATTTTATTCCCATGTACATCATTCTGGCTGCATTTGTTGCCGGCATGGGCATCGCTGTGGACAGCACCGCCGGGGAGAGAGAAAGGAAAACTCTGGAACCGCTGTTCATCAATCCCGTTGAACGCTATCAGATCGTAACGGGAAAATGGCTGGCAGCAACCCTTTTTTCCGCTATTGGCATGGCTCTGACCCTGGTGTTATGTGTCGCGGCCATGGGCCAGGTGCCACTGGCGCAAATCGGGCTGCAATTCCACATCGGCAATGGGCAGATGTTGTCGATGTTGCTGGCGACCTTGCCCCTCGCCTTTCTCGCTACCAGTATGCAACTCCTGCTGGGCATATTTGCCAAGTCTTTTAAGGATGCCCAGTCCTATATTGGTTTGCTGGTTCTCCTCCCCATGGCGCCCTCCATGTATATGATGTTTAACCCCTTCATGACCCGGGAATGGATGTTTGCCATTCCCATGCTCGGCCAGCACCTGTTGCTGGTGGATGTGCTGGGCGCAAAAGAAGTCCCGCTGATCGGTTATTTCTATTCCGCAGCATCCTGCCTGCTTCTCGGTATGGCGCTGGTGCTGATCACCGCCAGGCTATTTCAACGTGAATCAATTCTTTCAGGCTAGTGCACATCAAATATTGCTAACCGGCTGCTCACCGCAAAGCCAGCAACGTGATCTACAAAGGCAGTTCAGTAATCTTTTAAGGACAGACTCAATTTCTCCAACCACGACAATGAAAATCAGTATGATGGACGACAAGGGATTGATGATGGGTCTCACTGATGCAGTTAAACTATTGGTAACCGATGCACGCAAAATGTCTGATAATGCAATTACTTTGCTGCAACTGACCGAGCTGTTCGAACGAAGATTTCCGATCGTGACACCACGCAATCCCTGGGGACAGATTCCTAAAGCAGAATCCAATGACTGAATACAACCAGCCAGAATCCGGAAACGAAATGCCACGATTCGGTGGCAGTACAAACATGTTTCGCTTGCCAGCCGCAGACTCCGCAAAGAATGTCGATGTAGGCATAGTCGGTGTGCCCCTGGACATTGGCACCAGCAATCGCAGTGGCTCTCGCTTCGGACCGCGCCAGATTCGCTCAGAGTCCGTTCTGGTCAGGCCCTACTGTATGGCCACGGGCGCAGCACCATTTGAATCTTTTCAGGTCGCTGATATGGGTGATGTTGCCATTAACCCTTATAACCTGGCTGACTCAGTCGAGCTGATTGAAAGCCACTACCGAAAACTGCTTACTCATTCCATGAAACCAGTCTCAATGGGAGGGGACCACACGATTACCCTCCCCATTTTACGCGCCGTGGCAGCGAAACATGGTCCGCTGGCACTGGTTCATGTCGATGCGCATGCAGATACTAATGACACCATGTTCGGTGAAAAATTGACCCATGGAACCGTATTTAGGCGAGCAATTGAAGAAGGACTGGTTGACCCCAATAGCATGTTCCAGATTGGTCTGCGGGCAACTGGTTATTCCGCTGACGATTTTGATTGGGCGCGCCACAAAGGTGTTACGGTAGTAACAGCAGAGGAATGCTGGTACAGGTCACTTTCTCCCCTGATGGAATCCATTCACGAACAGCTCGGCAAAGATCAACCCCTGTACCTTAGTTTTGACATAGATGGGCTGGACCCATCTGTCGCGCCTGGTACCGGCACGCCAGAACCAGCTGGCCTCATGGCATCCCAGGGGCTGGAGATTATTCGAGGGACCTTCGGGCTCAACATAGTTGGTTGTGACCTTGTGGAGGTTTCGCCTCCATACGATACAACCGGCAACACATCACTACTGGCAGCTAATCTTATTTTTGAAATGCTCTGTTCCCTGCCGGGATGTGTTCGTCGTTAGCCCTTCGTTTAAACTGATATTACAACAACACACAGGAGACTCAGATGAAATACGGACTCTTCGGAATCAACTCCGGTTTTTGTTCGACACCACAGACGATTAGGTCCGTTTCGATCGCGGCAGAGGAGGCCGGCTTTGAATCCCTTTGGACAGCAGAACATGTTGTGCTGCCGGATCCACAGGAACCACCATCCCCAGCGCCGCCACTGACTCCGATACTGCATCCTTCAACGGCACTGTCTTTTATTGCCGGATTTACTTCACGAGTCCAGCTCTGCACGGGCATTACGCTGTTGGCGCAACGAAATGCTGTGGTTCTGGCTAAAGAGATGGCAAGCCTGGATCTGCTATCGGGCGGGCGCCTGACCCTAGGCATTGGTGCCGGTTATCTTAAGGCAGAGTTTGATGCCTTGGGTGTCACATTTGCAGAACGGGGTGCCAGGAGCGATGAGTACATAGATGCAATGCGCGAGCTCTGGTCATCAGAACATCCCGAATATTCAGGCAGATTTGTGAATTTCTCATCGATTCAGAGCCGACCATTGCCGGCACAGACTGGGGGACCTGACATCGTTGTCGGTGGTACCAGCGATGCGGCGCTTCGCCGTGCAGTAACAAAAGCGCAAGGCTGGTATGGGTTTGCCCTTGATCATGACGCCAGCGCCAAGGCAGTTGAGGGGCTAAAACGGGCTGCAGATCAAAATGCCCGGATGAACAGCCTTGGTGAGCTTGAAATCAGCATCACTCCACGGCACCCACTGACAGAAGAATCTATCAATCAATACGAAGAAATGGGCGTTTCTCGGCTTATAGTCCCAATGAACGGGCAAACGGAAGATGAGCTACTGGCTTTCGTAGATCAGATCGCAACCGAATTCATCTGATGAAAACAGTGGGCCTTATCAACCCGGGCGCCATGGGCTCGTCCGTCGGTGCTGCCGCCAGGCAAGCTGGCGCAAGAGTCCTCTGGGCTTCGGAAGGGAGAAGCCCGGTGACAACAGAGCGTGCAGAAAGATCAGGCCTGGAAGATTGTCAGACCCTGCAAAATCTCGTCGAAAGCAGTGACATCATTCTCAGCGTTTGCCCGCCTCACAGCGCCACAGAGGTAGCAGGTGACGTTGCCGCGCTTGGCTTCTCCGGTATCTATGTCGAAGCTAACGCCATTGCACCCGGTGAAACTCGCAAAATTGAAACGATGATCACGAGACGAGGAGCCCGGCTAGTCGATGGTGGAATCATTGGTGGCCCGGCCTGGAAAGCTGAATACGGCACGCAACTTTATCTATCAGGTGAGGATGCCTCGATAATCGCCGGCATTTTCGAAGATACTAATCTAAACGCTTCAGTTATCTCCGCTAACATCGGGGCTGCGTCAGCACTCAAAATGACCTTTGCGGCCTATACCAAAGGCACTACCGCGCTGCTATTGGCTATTCTCGCCGTGGCACAAAGCGAGGGTGTGCGCACCCATCTCGAAAAGCAGTGGGGTGAGAAATTCACTGAACAAACCCATCAGCGGTTGACTGCGAACACGGTTAAGGCATGGCGGTTTGAAGGAGAGATGCAAGAAATTGCAGCAACCTTCGACACTGCAGGTTTACCCCCAGGTTTTCATGAGGCCGCAGCACAGGTATTTGCTGGCCTGGCAAAATTCAAGGATCAGGATGAAATACCTAACATAGAAGACGTTATTGCGGCCCTTATACAACCTCCTCTCTGACACGGGCGTCGCCCAGTATTTTTACTTCACGGGCCAGCATGTTTCGGCTCCAGAAAAACGCCACACAGCCCATAATCACATTGGCAACACTGGTGGCGATGAATATGCCGATATAACCCCAGTACTCATCGAACAGTATCGCTAACGGGATATACACAACGATCATTCGAAACAGGGACATCACAGTTGTGGGCAACGGCTTGCCAAGGGCAACGAACAAAGAACCTGATATCATACCAACACCAAGCAAGCCAAAGGTCACTGGCACCAGCAAAAAATACCAGCCTGCAGATTCAACAAGCTTTGCGTCATCATTGATCAATGCGACAAGATCGTCGCCAAACGGCGCAAGAAAGATGAAACACAAAATGCCCCAGGCGAAGCAGAACTTGTAGGATGACGTCAGTACCTTGTAAACCCGGTCAACCTTCCTCGCTCCCCAGTTCTGGCCAACAAAGGGGCCAACACTTGCCGACAGGGACATGAGAATCATCAAGACCAGCATTTCGAAGCGCGAAGTAATGCCAAATCCAGCTACGACTTCCGGCCCATGGGTCGACAGCAGTCGTATGACGATAGCCATGGTAACGGGACCAATCAGGCTGTTGAGCATCGATGGGACACCGATATGCAGAATAGACCAGGTCGATCTTGCGATATCGGTCATCCAACCCGAGACTGGCAATATCAGTCTTTCATTGAAAATGAGAATGGCGAACATGCCAAGGGTTCGCATCAGGCCTGACAGGATCGCCGCCCAGGCAGAACCGACGATACCCATTTCCGGCATTCCCAGAAGCCCGAAGATAAACAAAGGCGCAATTATAATCTGAACGCCTGATGTGGTGGTCATCACGTACCCAGGAATCTTCGCATTGCCAACCGCTCGCAGCACAGTGCTGGTCACCATTGGCAGGCTGAAAAAGGGTAGGCCCAGGATAAAGACAGTCATGAATTCAACCACCATTGGAAGAAGTTCAGGCTGCACGCCCATAATCGTAAAAAGCGGCTCCAGGTAGACATACGCCACCGACATTAATATTACCAACATGGTCGTTGCCAGGATCAGGGAATGGGTCGTGAATCGCCTGGCTAGCTGCCGGTCCCCTGCACCCTGAGCACGAGCTATCAAGGAGGCTGCACCCGTACCAATACCCATGGAAACGCTTGAAAGCGCCATAATAAACGGGAAAGTAAAACTTACTGCAGCAAGTTCTGCAGCGCCGAGAATCCCGATGTACACGGTATCAATCATCATGGCGACGATCATGGACGATATGCCCAGGAACATGGGAATGGTCATCCGAGTCAAATGCCCGCTGACACTACCTTGAGTTAAATCTTGCGAAGAAAGCTTCATAACCGGGTGATTCTATCATCGACAGAACCATACCAACCTTCCATCGAGCTATTTAGAGGAATGTTATCATGCCGCTACCAGTCAAATTTGGGGATCTAAATGACACTTGCCCTCGGGGTTCATGTTGGACAGCAAAACATGGTTATGGATGAGATGCGCGCCCTGTGGCGCAAGCTTGATGCTGCAAAGGTAGACTGGCTTTCCACATGGGATCATTTCTATGAGGCACCACCCGCCGGGGGCACCATAGATCACTTCGAAGCCATGACTACTCTCGGCGCACTGGCAGCCGACACTTCTCATGCACGCCTGGGGTGCCTTGTGTTCTATGTCGGCTACCGCAATCCCGCCAGTATCGCCAAGGCGGCGGCAACCCTCGATCATATATCCGGAGGTCGATTTGAACTCGGACTGGGCGCCGGTTGGCATGAGCAGGAAGCGACAGCCTATGGTTATGATTTCCCCAAAGTCAGCACCCGTCTCGACATGCTCGATGAAGCTACCACCATCATTCGTGGGCTTCTTACCGAAGAGCGAACAACCTTTAGCGGCGAGCATTACCGGGTTGAAAACGCATCCAATATACCCGCACCTTTGCAGAATCGTTTGCCAATATGGATCGGCGGCCTGGGTGAAAAGAAAACCCTGCGTCTGGTCGCCAAACATGCTGATGGATGGAATGCTGCCTATACATCTGCAGAGCACTTCGGGCACCTGGGCAAGGTACTCGATCAGTGGTGTGAAAAACTGGATCGAGACCCGGCAACCCTTAAACGATCAATCAACCTGACATTCAACATGGGCACCACCGATGCGCAGGTTGAGCTGGAGCGTGAGAAACTGCATGCGGCATGGGGTCCGTTAGCTGAGCGCATTGAGGGCGGCGCACTCCTGTGCACCCCCTCGGAAGCCGTGGACCGAATCAAACAATACCAGGATGCCGGTGCCGATTTGGTCAATATCGCCCTAAGGGCACCATGGCAGCCGGAAGCTCTGGATGCCTATCTCGAAGAGGTGATGCCGGTTCTACGCTGAGGCGGGCTAACGCCCCAGCGCCGCCAACATATCGTCGATATTGGTGAATTTCAAACGCGGGCGCCCTGCATCCTCACCATTGGCCAGTTCTGCCTGGTCAATCTTCTTCCAGTCTTCGTAGGTTACAGCCTTCGGTTGCCTGCCCCTTATCAGAGACTCCACTGAAGCTGGTGCCGTTTCAGTGGGGTTGAAGTGCGAACCTGCGGCTAGATCTTCTACCATACAATTTACCGTTTCATTCGCACAGGTCTTGTTGGTACCGATCACCCCACTCGGGCCACGTTTGATCCAGCCTGCCGTATAAACACCCGGCAGGTTATCACCACCTTCAGACTGAACACGACCTTTCTCGTTTCGAATGGTCCCCCAGCTATCGTTAAAAGGCACGTCCGGCAGCGCTATACCCCGATAGCCCACGGAGCGAAATACCAGACCTACTTTGATTTCCTCCTCAACCCCGGTTGCCCGCGCGCGCACGGACCCATCGTCAGCCTGGTAGCCTTCATTCTTAACCAGTTTGATCGCTTCTACCCTGCCATCACGGCCCGTGATTTCAGTGGGCGAGACAAGGAATCGAAACGTAAGCAACCGGCTCTTTCCCGTCTGCCCACGTGTGGAATAGTCAGCGATGGCTGCGACATTTTTGTCAACATTCTTGTCCGGGTTGGCTTGAATACTCAGTAAACTCGCCGCATCAGGACTGGCCTCTTCAGGTGAAACTGTTACATCTGCATCCAGAAGTTCCCCCACTTCCACAATTTCCTGTGGCGTAAAGGCGGCCTGAGCCGGTCCACGCCGACCCAGCAAATAGACATTCTTCACCTTGCTTTGCTTTAGGGCTGCAAGGGCATAATCAGCGATATCGGTTTGAAGCAATTCTTCATGGGTCTTGCACAAGATCCGCGCAACATCCATCGCCACATTGCCAATGCCCACGATAGCGACACTCTCCTGGCTAAGGTCAAAGCTCCTGTCGGCAAAATCCGGGTGGCCGTTGTACCAGGCTACAAATTCTGTTGCGGAATGGCTCCCCGTGAGATTTTCACCCGGAATGCCTAAATCCCTGTCCACCGGAGCGCCTGTTGTAAAAATAGCCTGATGGTAGTGTCGCTTCAGGTCATCCATATAGAGATCCCTGCCGTACTCTACATTACCGAAAAAACGAAAATTTGGATTGGACGCGCTCTTGTCGTAGGCGCGAGTCACTGACTTGTCCTTCTGGTGATCCGGTGCAACCCCGGCACGCACAAGTCCAAAGGGTGTTGGGAGCCGATCGAACATATCCAACTCGACGTTCAGACCCTTTTGCTTGAAGAAGTTACTGACCGTATAAAAGCCAGCCGGCCCGGATCCAATAATTCCAACCCGCAAAGGATTGCCAACACTTCCAATTGCACCCACCAATCTCTCCTTCTCTCGCCTAACGCGCGAGACTAGCAGATTAGACAAACTAATTCCTGCAGCATTCAGGCTCGTAAACAAGCTCTGCTAATAGCCTGACAATTGCTGGAATTGGCTCTCGATCAAGTTGCACGAATAACGCATAATTGCAGCGGCATCCAAGAACCAATAACAAGCTCCACGACGAGGCGCAGGACTTTGACTGATACCACAGTCGCAGAAAATAGTTCCCTTTCTACCACCGAACAATGGCTGGCCCGGCTGGGAATCCGACCTGACGAGAAATCTGTCACCGCCCTGCTGTTCAGTAATATGTTCTTGTCCGGAATTGCTATTGGCATGATTCGCGTCTGTGCGCTCACACTTTTCCTTAAACATTTCGGCTCTGAACAACTTGCCCTCGTCGCAATATTATTAGCGTTGATCGGGATGCCGACGACGCTCCTTATTGACAAGTTTACTATCGGTTTTTCAACCAGGGCTCATATTTTCACGATCCTCAGTTTCGTGATGGGTGGGCTATTGCTATTTCGTACCCTGCTCGGGTTAACCGATAGTACAATTCTCATTTTTTCACTCCCCCTGTTTTTTGAACTGGCCTATATGCTTTTCAGCCTCCAGTTCATTTTCCTCCTGACAAGATTGCTGAATGTCAGACAAGCCAAGCGGCTGTCTGGTATTGCTCGCTCAGGTGAGTTCGTCGCCGAAATGTGTGGCGGATTTCTCGTCGTCATTCTGCTGAACTTCCTCAAACTGGAAGATCTTCTAGTCGTCGCCATGTTAACGACTGGACTTGTATTTATTGTCGTCAACCACACCACAAAGCAATTCCAATCTACACTGATGATTACAAACGAAGAAATCGTTGAAGGCGAAATTACCGATAGCCGACTTTTCGGCATGCTTAAACTCCCCTACGTTAGGCTCATTGCCTGCTGTTATGGGGCCTACATGTTTGCCTATTTCTTTCTTGAAGTTGCTTTTTATCGCTATGCATCCATTCAACTTCCAGATGAGCGGCAACTGGCGGAGTTCATCGCACAATTTTTTGCCGTGACCGGGTTTCTTACCATGTTGACCATGGTTCTGGTGTTCGCACCTTTCCTGCGAAAGTTTGGCATCATCGCAGGCGTAATCTTGTTTCCACTTGTAATTTTTGTTAGTTCAACCGCTGTCAGCATCATGGAATTTTCCAGTGTTGAGGTGACGTTGATTTTCGCTGTTATGGTCACCACAAATTGTGCCCGCTTCATCCTCCAGGCAGCTATCTGGAAACCCTCTGTAGCCATTCTCTTTCAGGTGCTGCCTGATCGGCAGCGTACAGCCGGCACCTCCTTGATGGAAGGCGTAATCGACCCCTTATCAGGCGGTATCGCGGGTATCTGTCTCTTTATTCTCATAGACACAATAGGCTGGGAGCCGAAACAATTCCTGATTCTCTTAAGCATCCTCATGGCCTGCTGGCTTGTTCTGTCGATTTATATCCGCCGCCTCTACCTGTCCAACCTGGTGGTCAGCATTCAGAAAAGAAAACTTGGGGAACTGTCCATCTCCGAATTGGACAACGCAAGTCTGGACATAATCAAAGCCGGGCTTACCAGCTCCTTCCCAGCAGAGATCTTCTATTGCCTGAACCTGCTGGAAACAATCGAGCACCCAGAGATAAATGAGCTACTAAAGCAGGTTCTATCTAACAGTAACAGGGATGTGAGGATGGATGTGCTGAAAAGAATCGCATCCATGAAAATTCAACCTCTAACCAGACACATTTCCGAGCGAATAGAGATTGAAACAGATCGCGCCGTTCGGGGACAGGCACTAATCACCTATGCTGCTCTTGCGCCAGATGACATCATCGAAAAATTATCGGTTCATCTTGAAGGACTCGATCCTGACCTCACCCACGGTGCATTAGTTGGCATACTCACGTACGACCCTAACAACAGTAAGGCAAATGACTTTTTATTGCGGGCGGTCCGCTCAGGCTCGATCCATGACAAATTGTTTGCAGCAAAAGTCATGGCTGATATCGGCAGCAAGCACTTCTCAGGTTTTCTGGTAGAACTACTGGAAGACCAGGACAACGCGGTAATGGAACAGGCAATTTATGCTGCAGGACAGATGGGAGACGAAAGGCTCATCAAATCTCTGGTTTCAAAACTGACAAACCCGGCCCTTCTGCCAGCAGCCAGCGCTGCCCTGAGACTATATGGAGAAGAAGCTCTCTACGACCTGGATCAGGGATTTTCATCACCAGAGGCAAGCCGTGAGGAAAGGCTACATATCATTGATATCATCCGTGAGGTAGGGGGGGTCAGGGCAACCGAAATATTGCTTCGCCATATTGATGTAGAACAACCTGAAATCAGACATCGAGTCTTCCTCAGCCTTGCTGGCTTGCACTACCAGGCAGACCCGGATGACCAGTACATATTTGTGAACAAGCTGGATGAAGAAGTTACCGGTATCACCTGGCTACTCGCAGCCATGGAAGATATCTACGACATAGAACAGTATCACCTGGTACATAGCGCACTCGGTCATGAACTGGATGTAAAACAAGACAACATGCTGTTGCTGATTTCCTTCCTGTTCCCCTCAATTGTCATGCTTGATACACGCGCTAATATTGATTCCAAGGTCGCTGAACTGCGTATCTTTGCCCTGGAAGTGCTGGACAATCTGCTTACCGGTGAGATCAAGCAGGTTGTCCTCCCTTTGCTGGATGACCTGACGGTCGCGGAGCGTTTGGCTGCACTCGCGGAGAAATTTCCACAGGAAAGCATGTCCGCTGAAGACAGATTTAACGATATTGTGGAATCACATTTTGATAATGCGTTCTTCTGGACTCGCAGCACATTGCTGTACCAGATTGGCCAGGATAGGGAATCAAGGCTTATAAGAAAAGTCAGAGAATCACTTCAGGATGGGGAAGCAACCATCAGGGAGACAGGCCTCTGGGCTCTGGCACGATTGAAGCCACCCGATTTACGGCGAACACTCCAGATCCATGCGGGTGATCCACATGAAAACGTCAGTGACATTGTACGCTACTTGTTGGCTGACCTTCCCGCGCCCGAACCCACATAATAATTCGGGTGACTAAATACCAAGGGCTTTTAGGTAGCAGTCTGTCGCTAAGCTGGCATAATACAAAGTGAACACAAATTACTGCAGGGTGGCCGTGGGCGCTGGTGATTACCGATGTTGTTAACGATTGAGAAGGTTCTAATTCTCAAATCTGTCAAGATATTTTCCTCCGTACCGGAAGCACAGCTGGTCGACCTGGCTACTATTGTCGAATCGGTTGAGTTTGATGCGGGAGAAATCATCATGCGCAAGGGTGATCTCGGTAGCTCAATGTATATTGTTGCAGATGGCAAGGTTCGAATTTTTGAAGAGGAACAGGAGCTGGGCATATTGGGCAATAGGGCGGTGTTCGGTGACCTTGCTGCCCTGGACCCGGAGCCTAGAGCAGCTTCGGTACAGGCAGTTGAAGACTGCACACTGCTGCGCATTGAAGGCGAGTCCCTGTATGAACTCATGGCAGGCAACAGGGAAGTGACACGTGGTATTGTCCAGGTCTTGTGTGACTATACACGGCAGAATTTGACCAGGCAGAAATAGGTAACAGTTTCTAAACGGCTAATTTGCAACGGACAAATACCACTACAAAACTCGTCAAGAGGAAGTTGAAACTGGTGAGCAATTCTTTCTCAACGCGCCTTCTTCTCTGGTTCGATCAACACGGGCGTCACGATCTTCCCTGGCAGCTGAATATTACGCCCTATCGTGTCTGGGTATCTGAAGTCATGCTGCAACAGACACAGACTGCAACTGCAGCACCCTACTTTGCCACTTTCATTGACGTATTCCCCTCCATTGATAGGTTAGCATCTGCATCTATCGACGTTGTTTTACATACCTGGACCGGCTTAGGCTATTACGCGCGCGCCCGGAACCTGCATAAAGCTGCTAACTTGCTAATGAGCAAATACAATGGCGAGTTACCCATGAGCGTCTCGGAATTGGAAGCTTTACCTGGCATAGGCCCGTCAACGGCAGGGGCAATCGTGGCAATCTGCACAAATCGTAGAGCCACCATCCTGGATGGCAACGTGAAACGCGTTCTGGCTCGCTGTTTCGCCATCAAAGGTTGGCCCGGCAGCAAAACAACAGCAAAAGCACTGTGGCGAAAAGCGGAGCAACTTACGCCTGATGCCCGGGTCAGGGACTACACTCAAGCCATAATGGACCTGGGTGCCACCCTGTGCACGCGGTCTTCGCCGGATTGTGCCAATTGCCCTTTTAGGGCCGAATGTATTGCATACCGAACCAGCCGCTGTGACCAATTCCCGGCAAGGAAGCCAAAACAGGTAAAGCCAGTCCGCACAACAACCATGCTCATGATCGAAAACCCCCAGGGAGAATTATTGCTGCAGCAACGCCTTTCTACCGGACTCTGGGGTGGTCTCTGGTCATTCCCAGAAGGTGATGCTGTAGACGATACATTGCTGCAATTCGACATAGACAGCACCTGCGTCGAGTCACAGGCGAGAAGGGACAAATTCAGGCACTCCTTTACACACTTTCATTTAGAAATCACACCAATTCACGTAAAATTGACTGAGACTCCTGCGACCATCGGGGAAAAACCTATAGTCTGGTACTCACCGAGTGAACCAGCTGAAATCGGATTGACCGGACCTGTAACCAGGTTACTAAAGGAACTGTGATAAATATGCCGCGCACCGTCTTCTGCAAATTACTCAACAAGGAACTTCCCGGTCTGGAAGCTCCACCTTTCCCAGGACCCAGGGGTCAGGAGATCTTTGAGAACTACTCAGAGCAGGCCTGGTTGAGCTGGCAGGAGACACAAACCATGCTCATCAACGAGAAGCATCTCAACATGATGGACAAGGAAGCGCGGAAATATCTCAATGCCCAGCGAGACCAATTCCTGACTGGTGAAGAGATCGACCGGGCGGAGGGATATGTGGCCCCGGAGTAAGAGCCCTTTCCCACGCGCCATCTAACCGAGCGCAATCAAGGACGCTTCAGAACTTTGCAACCATCTTGACTCGAATGGGTTCCTTGGGTTTAATAGCGGCCTTTTCATGGCCAGCCAGTTTGGCCAAGAAACTGTCCTGGTGTGATCGCCAAGTCGGGGGTTACCGAACTCGATTTCTTATGAAACCTGGATATTAGTATAGCCAAACATGGCCAGATAGCTCAGTCGGTAGAGCAGAGGACTGAAAATCCTCGTGTCGGTAGTTCGATTCTACCTCTGGCCACCAATTTTAAAGGGCT
>PBRP01000133.1 GCA_002726655.1 Gammaproteobacteria bacterium | reverse complement strand
ATCCGGTGTTCGCCAGTATCTTATTCGTCAGGATGGTCAAAAAGTTCCTATTGAGATCAGTGTAAATTCTCTCAAGGACTCCAAATCAAATCTGATGGTTATTACTTTCCGTGACATCAGTCAACAGTTGAGCTATGAAGCGACGATTCAGAAAAATGCCTTTTTCGATAACCTAACTGAATTGCCCAACCGTTCACTCTTTATTGACCGGCTTGAAGGCTCCCTGAACCGGCGTAAGCGAGGCAGGCCGCAGCAATTTGCTGTGCTCTTCATGGATATCGATGGATTTGGTGCCATTAATGAAAACCTTGGTCATGAGCGAGGTGACCGTCTGATTCATGAAGTAGGAAGCAGGATCGACAAAACATCGCGTCCGGATGATACGGTGTCGAGATTTAGCAGCGATATTTTTGCGGTGTTGCTTGACCCTGTGGATGCTGCGAACGGTGCGATTCTGGCATGCCAGAGAATTCTGGATGAGGTGGAGAAACCCGTGACAATTGATGGGGCACCCGTGAGTGTTACTGTCAGTGTCGGAATCGTTCTTAACCATGGTAACTACAAGAACTCTGAAGAAGTAATCCGCGATGCCAATACTGCCCTGCAACGGGCGAAACTAGATGCTCAAGGCAGTTACATCCTGTTCGACAAAGAGATGCATCGGGACGTGAAGAAGTTCCTAGAACGCAAGAAGAGTATGCAACAGGCTATCCTGGATGGAGCGTTTGATGTCCACTACCAGCCAATCGTAGATGTTGAATCTGCAAGCCTCACTGGCATGGAGGCTCTTGTTCGCTGGCCACATCCAATCGAGGGGATGGTATCCCCTGAAGAATTCATTCCCATCGCGGAAGAGACCGGTCTCATCCTGCAACTGGGTGAGTGGGTATTGCGCTCCGTGTGCAAGCAAATAAAGCAATGGAATTGTGCGGGGATGAACAACTTTAGGGTGGCGGTAAATCTGTCTGCGCGGCAGTTTGAGAATAATATCCCGAGCCTGGTTTCTGAAATACTGGATGAAACAGAAATCTCTGCGGATTCACTTGGTCTGGAAATCACCGAGGGAGTCGCTATGAAGGATGTTGATCACAATATCCGCATGCTTGAGGAACTGAAGGATCTGGGCATTAGTATCAGCATTGATGACTTCGGCACTGGTTATTCATCTCTGGCATACCTGAAGCGGTTCCCATTGAATACCCTGAAGATTGATCGCTCTTTTATAAAGGATATTGCATACAGTACTGACGACAGGGAAATCACGAAAGCAATTATTGCCATGGGGCAGAATTTGAACTTGAAGGTACTCGCTGAAGGTGTAGAAACAGAAGATCAACTAGAGATACTCCGTCATAGTGGTTGCGACTATATTCAGAGGTATTACTACAGTCGCCCAATGCCTGCTGCCGATGTACTGCCCTTTCTGCAGGACAGGAATCTGGTTAACGCAGAGAACATGAAATTGATGGAGCCGGGCCTGGACCCAGTAGGTGTCGCTTTGTGAGTGAACCACCCTCGGACAGTGGTTCATCAGAGAACAATGGAACTGAACTGGTAAAGTCCGAGGCCCAAGAAAGGAATCTCACTTCTGTGATTATGGGTTCCGGTGACGCTCGTACGGTGCCGGGTTTTCAAGGCGATATCAGCGAGCCTATGCAAACAGACGAGAGGTCGAGTCTTGAGCAGCAGATCCAAGACGTACAGAAACTGGAAAACCTGGAGGTGATGGCAGGTGGCGTAGCCCATGATCTGAACAATATTCTAATGTCCATCCTGGGAAACGCGGACCTGGCGTTGAACGAACTCGCTCTATCCGCGCCAGCGCGACGGAATATTGAAGAGATAGGGAACGGTGCAAAATGAGCAGCCGAACTCGCCTCACAGATGTTGGCATATTCGGGTAAGGGTCAGTTCGTCATTGAAACAATTGACCTGAACATTTTCATCGAGGAGATGGCCTACCTTGTAGATGTTTCAATTTCGAAGAACATTGAGCTCAAATATCACTTCGCTGATAACCTGCCTACCTTTGATGGGGATGCAACTCAGGTTCGTCAGATCATTATGAATCTGATTCTCAACGCATCTGATGCTATTGGTCGTGAGAGTGGCTCTATCTCCCTCGTGACCGGCGTGATGCATTGTGATCGTGCCTATCTGGATGAGATTAGCAGGACGTTGGATTCCGGTGATCTCGTCAATGAAGGCACCTATGCCTATTTCGAGGTGACTGATACAGGTGTTGGTATGGATGCCGCTACCCTCGAGAGAATCTTCGATCCCTTTTTCACCACAAAGGCCAATGGACGCGGTCTGGGCATTGCGGGAGTACATGGAATTGTTCGTGGTCACAGGGGGGCAATAAGAATATCCAGCGAGTTGGGCACTGGTACGACGTTCAAAGTCCTTTTCCCTGTCAATGAATCAAATGAAAGTGAGCCAGCTAATATCGATCACGGTGGGTTAACGGTGCATGACTGGAGGGGAAGTGGGACCCTCTTGATCGTTGATGATGAGGAAACGGTTCGTACCGTTAGTAAGGCGATGGTTGGACACATGGAGTTTCAGGTATTGACCGCAGCCGATGGAAGCGAAGCCATTTCGATCTTAAGGCAACATACTGATGAGATTGTCTGTGTGTTACTAGATCTGTACATGCCGAACATGGATGGTGAACAGGCGTTCCATGAAATCGTAAAAATCAAGCCTGATATCAAAATCATTCTCAGCAGTGGCATTAACCTGTTGGATACCGCCATTAGTCTTGTCGGAAAACGTCCTGATGGTTACTTGCAGAAACCTTATGACCTGGAGAAACTGAAACAGGTGTTGATGACAACCCTCGATGGTGAGAGCATCGCAGCAGACGACTTTTGAGTCTGCTGACATGGGTGAACTAGTTAATGGCACATAGGCCCGCTCTGCTGCGCAATGCATATTTCTGGGCCATCATCATCCCCTTGTTACTTGGCTTACCCTTCCTAAACAAGCCCTTTCACATTGACGACGTGTCATTTTTGGCTGTTGCCCATCAGATTGTTGCTGAGCCCTTATATCCACATGGTCGCCCGGGAGAAGGGGGCAAACCCGATGGACTCTTCCAGATATCGAGTTCGCCTCTCATTAGCTATTACTATGCGATGATTCTGAGGCAGTTTGGTGATTCTGAGGTGATTCTTCATACGGGGATGCTGCTGTTCCTTGTGATATTCAGTTTAGCCACGGTGAGCCTGGCATTTCGCTTTACCGGCAATGGCTGGTGGCCGATGCTATTCCTGGCCTCGTCCCCTGCGGTTGTGGCTTCCAGTAATCTCATGATGGATATTCCTGCTGCTGCGCTTGCAACAGCGGCAGCAGCAATTTTTATCCATGGGAGCGATAGTAGAGATTGGAGGTTCGTACTGCTCGCAGGGTTAGTCGCTGGATTAGGCGTGCTAGCGAAATATTCAGCGATCGTCGTGTTCCCCCCCCTCGTACTTTATGCAGTATTCCGAAATCGGGTGGTATACATTCTCGGGCTTGCTACCGCCATTGTCCCAGTAGGTGCCTGGTTTGTTCAGAATCTCATGGTATACAAGATCACGCATGTTCAATACCTGATGGCGCTTGAGCCGCAAGCAACGACCTGGCTATATGATACGCTCAATGCACTGGTGATCATTGGTTCCTGCTCCTTCATCGCCATTGCCCTTGTGCCGGTTATGTTCGTAAAACGTTGTTGGCTACCGCTTTGCCTTGGTTCTGTCGGCGCTTTGCTGGCTTTATTTATCCTAGGGGTAGTCCAGGAAAAGACCCAGTATGCCATCTGGTGCGCCTTTGGACTTGTTACACTTGTTTTTGTCGGTTGGGGAGTCGCACCACCAACTTTGGCTGCCACCACCAGGGTAAGCAGGTATCCGCTAACAATATTCTCACCGCAGCAAAGAGATGATTTATTTCTGTTGTTCTGGTTAGTGTGCATTCTTCTGTTCAGTATTTTTCAGGTGTATTTTCAGGCTGTCCGGCATTTGATTCCGGCACTTGTCCCCTTAAATTTGCTGCTGTTCAGAACACGGGTGAGCAGACAGCTGGCCGAGGGTGACTTCGCCAAAGGATGTCTTGTGTTTGTTTTACTCCTGCAAACGGGTACTGCCCTTTGGGTCGGCAAAGCAGACTACGCCTACGCAGACAGCTATCGCTCGTTCGTTCAGGGCTTCACTGATGCGCAGGCAAATGATCCTGCCAAAATCTGGTTTGTTGGTGATTGGGGATTCTTGTACTACGCAGAACGCGCGGGATGGCGAAGGCTCAAGAAAGACGGGTCGGAGCCTACCCCAGGGGATCTGCTGGTTATACCTGACAAGGTTAGTCGTCGTCCTTACCCAAGTGGAACAAGGAGTAGCCTGGAACAGGTGTTCACCTACCCGAACCATTATCGATTGTTGACGATGGACCGTTTTACAGGGGCGAGCTTCTACGCGAGCGTTGGTTACAGAGCGCCATATTTTATTTCTGGTGAGTCTCTTGAGACGTTTCGCGTGTATCGGGTTTTATAGGCAGGTATCTGCGCTGTCAGTAGCGGTCATGAACCTGCATGAAAATACATGAACCGAGGAGCCGAAGGGATTTTAACCGTCGGGCTAACTGGACACGTCCTTCCTCTTTAGAATCTCCAGCCAATAGGGTGTTTCTGCTGACCCGGCCAGCCCAGACGTCCACGAGAAGCGAGTATCGTTTTTATAAATTTTGACCATGCCCAACCGTTCGTAATTAGTTACATACTGTTCAAACCAATCAAAGATGAGGCGGTGAGATGTGCTCGTCTGAAGCCACGAAGATCGTATATGGACATAGACCAGGTATGTCGGTCTGACGGTTTCGATATCCTTTATCATCTCCTGCTGCATGGTCAGGGCAAGCCCGTGTTTTTCCATCAGCGGGTACATGTAAATGTATCCACTGGCAGATTGAAGGCCGGTGTAGAAATAGATCTGTGGTTCTGAGCCGATTATCGCGATTCGGTCCTCTGGCTGGCTGTTCTGTTTAATAAATTGGGCAATTGCCAGTGATTCATTAAAAGGATTTGCGCCGTAGGTATAGCCGCTGACCTGGGCGGGAGTCATTTGCCATAGAAAGTTGCGTTGGAGGGAGAGGGAAGAGGCGAGTGCGATGACGACCGACGTTACGGCTAAACCCTGTCGCAGTGATTTTCTTTTGTCGGCGACAGGTAAGCTGCCAATGTAGTCAACTGTCACGCCGACAAGCAGGGCAGCTGCGGGAAGAAGCATTACAAAATAGTGGGGGCGGAAAAAACCACCGGGACAGATAGCAAGAAAAGAGAAAAGTGAGAAACTGCCGATAAATATCCTTGATCCGCGACTATTCCTACTGGCGGCGAATGGCAGAGCAAGTGCCACGAGCACCCATAGCAAAGGTGAAACAGCCGTGATACGGGTCGCCCGGAGAATGAACGCATCCCATGCCTGGGTGGGAGAAACCTGGGATGTGTAGGTCCATGCGTACTCGACTGTCCAAAACCAGAACTTTTCGAAGACACCTGCCTTAAACAATAGTAGGCCGATTAGCAGGTATGGGATAGCTGCGCCGACTATTGTGAGTCCAACAGGTAGGTATAAGAGTGCTGGTTTCCTGTCAGTATTGTTGGATGCCCAATCTGCAACGACGACCACCAGTGCCCAGGCAATAAACAGTGAGCCGTGCTGCTTGATGACAAACCCCAGGCCAAAACAGAGCCCGGCAAGGAAAAAGTAAACCAGGCTGGTCCTGTTGAGCGCCAGGCGCAGAAGAATTGCACCTGTAATGACCGGCAGAATGACGAAATGCTCAGCATTGGCGAAGACCCCCTGTACGGGATGGCCAACGGAAAGCACGGCAAAGGCAGCTGCGGCGGATACTGCAGCAGTGGCACCAAGAAACAGTTTGCTGAGGAAAAAAACTGCCAGAATGGTTATCAGGTTCACGCAGAGAAGACCCATGTGAATTGCTTCATGGGTTTGGCCGAAGAGTGACAAGATCGCCGCGTATACCGCGTAAATGCCGGGAAGCTTCATGTTGTACAACAGTTGATACGGAGGAATCATTTGCAGGAGGAGCTGGCCGCCGTATGCGTACTCTCCTTCATCGCGCTCCAGAGGAACACCGATCAAGGCGTAGCGGGTCCCGAAAACCAGGAGCAGAATGCCAGCTAGCAATAGCCAGTGTATCCAACCAGTGGAGTCTCTAGACAATAAAATGTCGGGTCTCTTCACGATCGATGAGCGGAGTACAAGACTAACCTAGTAACGCTGTTCACAAAATGGCTCATTTTGACCCTGTCCGGGACCTGACAAAATCGTGGTCGGTTTTAGCACCATTCGCTTGTGTCTTAATTTTTTGTTAACTTTGCGCTTCAATTGTCTCTTGGAAGAGACGGAAATCTAGGTACAGAATTTGAACCTTTTCATCCCGGTGATCCTGCAAACGGGGTGTTAAAAGATAACAACAATGGATCTCTTGAGGATAAGAACATGGTAATGATGCGACAAGCGACGCTGGTAGCGCCCCGCGAAATTAGAATTGATGAGGCACCAAAGCCTGAAGTGGATGATGATAGTGTCATCATCCGTATTGAAGGGCTGGGCATCTGTGGCAGTAACCTCCACCTTTGGTATGGAGAGGGTTCGGCTGTGCCACTTGCCATGTTCCCGATGCCTGGCGCCCTGGGTCATGAACATGCCGGTGTAATCGAGGAAGTGGGGAAGAATATTACTAAGGTCAAGCCGGGAGATCGCGTTACCATTGATCCCTTTGAAAACGAAGCCTGCGGTGCCTGTGCCTATTGTAATATTGGTTATTTTCATCATTGTTCCAACCCGCTGAATTTTGGTATTGGCGGTTTTGCTGATTTTTTGAAAGCAAGTGAAAACGGGCTATACATCCTGCCGGACAATATCGAGACGCGGTCAGCTGCGGTCGTGGAACCAGCGGCCTGTTCGATCGCTGGGATTCGCCGCGCAGGTTTACCCGGCGGTGAAACCGTGGTCGTACTGGGGGCTGGTGTCCTGGGTTTGTCGGCTGCTGGAGCCGCAAAAGCACTGGGTGCGGGGAAGGTGATTTTACTTGCAAAACATGATTCCCAGGCACAATTGGCCGAACGTTTTGGTGCGGATGTTGTTGTTCGCAGCACAGAAGATGATGCGATGTCACAGATCATGGCGGCGACCGGTGGCGTAGGTGCAGACATGGTTGTTGAGACAGTGGGTGGCGCAGCGCCGACCCTCGATCAGGCAATGGATATCGTCAGACCGGCTGCCACGATCGTGGTTTTAGGTCTGTGGGATAATCTTTATCCACTGGATTCCTGGAAAGCAGTTCTGAAGGATGTAACCATGCATTTTTCTCTGACCCATGGTATGAAAGATAAGCGAACCGACTATGGCCTTTGCCTGGAGTGGATGTCGAACGGTATGGTGCCTGCACAGGATCTCTGTACACACTATCGCCCTCTCGATGATATACAGGCCGCCTTTGAACTGGCCGCAGACAAAACCCAGGGGGTCGTCAAGGTTGTACTTGAACCTTAGTTCTCGATAGACTCCAACCGGATATCAGTCAAAGGTCGACAGTGAAACTGTCGACCTTTGGACCTATGGTCAGCAAAATATTTGGTAGAAGTGCTATGTAAACTTATGTGCCAGGGGTTTTTTGCAGGCTAGTTGTCCGCTACTTCCTGTATTCGCCTAAGCTCAAATCCAGAGGCTTTGCTGATCGCAACCATGTCACCTTCTGTATTTGTTTCAACTTATTCTCGAATTTCACTTCTGCAGGTTCTATATAGTACCCTTGCGTTCCTTCTCCCACGTAAGTGCGATGGACATCGTCTCTGGCTACCATACCCATAGTCGAGCAGCCTTGAACCGCAAGCAGAATTACACTCGCTAAAACTAGTTTATACATTCTTGTATCCTTACCAATTAACCAGCCTAATAGGAGGACAGGTAACACGACGGGTTTTACTGGTGCAGCAGCACACTCACATCTATCTAGTCTGTCCATTATTAGCTTATCGACCAGGGGACGGGAATCTGTAGCAGCATATGGGGGCAGCAGAAAATTTGTCACTAGCCGGGCTCATCCTGTTGGCAATAATGTACACTCCGTGGGGAAAACTATTCAGCGGAGGGTCGCAATGACAGTAGAACTTGTTCCCCTGGCAACGGCCAGGATTACCTTGAAGGAGCCCCTGATCCTGGAAGGTACGCCAATGGGCACGCGCATGATTTTTGAGGTCAGTGAAGCCGAATACTTTGGTGACCGGTTGGCAGGAAAACTAAAAGGTCAGGCAGCAGCAGATTGGTTACTTGTTGGACCCAATAATGTAGGTACCCTGGATATCAGGGCAACACTCGAAACCCATGATGGTGCTCTTATTTACTCGGCATACAAGGGGCGGACCGACCTTTCAATAGCCGGTTCACCAATTTATGTTGCACCACTTTATGAAACTGGCGATGAACGCTATCTCTGGCTCAGCAAGATTCAGTGCGTAGCTAAGGGCATTGTTGAAGATAACATTCTGAACTATGAAATTTATGAATTGAAGTGATAGCCGTCTCGTTCTGGCATTGCTTCTGACTGACGCAAACCACAATGGCCAGGCAAGCCACAACTGACAGGAGGACCCACTGGTGATTACTGAAGATGCAAAGGAGCTAGGCTTTGATCTTGATCGGCTCGATCACGTTGCGAACAAGATATCCGAAGATATAGATAACGAACTCTATGATGGTGGGGTTCTATGTGTTTCTCGCGGAGGCAAGATAGCCGCGCATGGCGCTTTTGGTTTTGCGGATCGTGAGGCGAGCAGACCCATGGAAAAGGACAGTGTCTTTGTTTCCTACTCTATAGCCAAACAACTAACCGCGGTAATGGCCCTGAACCGGGTGGAACGTGGTGATCTGGCTCTGACGATGAAAGTGGCAGATGTGATCCCGGAATTTGGCTGTCGCGGGAAAGAAAATATCACTCTCTATCAGTTGCTTGTGCATACGGCAGGGTTAATGTTTGCCGGACCCATGGTGCGTCCTGAACAGATGGGAAATCTTGAAGCGGTGATCGCCGCAATCTGTGCCAGCGGTGTTGAAAGTGTGCCAGGCACGAGGGTTCATTATTCTGCCATTGCCGCCCTTGCCGTGGTCGCTGAAATGGTGAGGCGTGTGGAACCGGAACCTGTGTCCTTTCGTGAAATCATGCGCCGGGATATGTTTGAGCCCCTGGGAATGCACGATACAGCACTCGGCAAAAGACCTGATCTTGTGGATCGGTTGTGTCCAGTGGTGACCCGCTATAAATCCCAGGGTCTATTTGAACCGGAAGCGGTTGCTGCCCTCGGTCAGATGCTGACGGAGGAGTCGGAAATACCGGCGGGTGGGTATGTGACTACCGCTGCTGATATGAATATCTTCGCCAATATGCTGGCCAATGGTGGTGAGTGGAATGGGGTGAGAATCCTGTCACCGGCCATGTTAGATCTCATCTGCACTAACCAGACCGGTGAGGAGGAAAACAGTATCTGGTCATATCTCAAAGGCATGCGTGGCTGGGACATGTGGCCAGCCTATCTGGGTCTGGGTTTTTTCCTGAGGGGGGAGGGGATCTTTCCATCACCCTTCGGTACACTTGCAAGCCCGGATACATTTGGTGGTCTTGGCTCTGGCTCAACCATGTTCTGGATTGACCCGGAAAGGGATCTGGGGTGCGTCTATCTCGCTACTGGCCTGTTGGAGGAATCCTACCATTTCGAACGAATGCAGAAGGTATCCGACCTGGTGCATGCTTCCCTTGTTAACTAGGCGCACAGAGGGGCAGCTAGAGGCTGTTTTGGGAGCAAGGCGGAGGAAAAATTTGTGGGACCAACTAATTGGCTAACTGAGGTTTTAAATGATGCGGAAAAAATTTAACACGCCCTGGTACTGGGGATGGAACGTGCTGGTGTTCAGTGTTCTTGTTCAGGGTTTTACATTTGGCCTGTTATTCAGTTCCTTTGCCCTGTGGGTTGCTCCCTGGATGGAAGCTTTTGATGGTAGTAGGGCTGAAATCATGTTCGCTATCATGTTTGCCCAGATAGGTGGGGCCATTGCTTCACCATTTGTGGGCCAGGCTCTTGATCGTTTCCCTACCAGAATAGTGATGTCCGGAGGTGTTGCCGCCTTCGCGTGCGGTGCTGTCCTGCTTACTTTTACCACGGCGCTTTGGCAGATCTCTGCCATTTACCTCGTATTTATGGCGCTGGGTATGACCATGGCAGGCCCCATGGGATCCCAGGCGCTGGCGACGAGGTGGTTTCAGGCCAATAGAGGGCTTGCCATCGGCATTGCAACAACAGGGACGGCCGTCGGGGGCGCGACTATGCCGCTTCTCTCCGCATGGCTGTTGGAAGGTTATGGATGGCAGACGACACATCTTGTGGTTGCATCCGTGGCAATACTGGTTGTGGTTCCGCTTGCAATGCTCATCATAAAAACTACACCAGATGAAGCCGGGGTCGATATAGAGCCAGCGAGTTTCACCAGTACTGGTGAAGCAGTGCAGGCTGAAACTGAAGAGTGGACACTAGCCAGAATTTTTAGGGAACGTAATTTGTGGGTAACGATTATTGCCTTTATCAGCCCGATGATAGTGATTTCCGGGTTTATGGCAAATATGGCATCTTATGGTGCTGATGCAGGAATATCCGCGCGCAGGGCGGCCACCCTGATTTCTGCACTTTCACTTGCCATGTTCTTTTCCAAACTTGTATTTGGCTCGTTAGCTGACCGGTTCGACCACCGAATCCTCTATGGGGTTGGAATGGCCATGATCGTTTCGTCACTCGGCTTGCTGACGGATACCCATGGTTACACCGCCCTGGTAGCTATTATCATCCTAATGGGTGCTGGTATAGGCAGCATGTTACCGCTGGTGGGCGCGATTGTATCGACATCCTTCGATACAAGGGCGTTCGGCCGCGTTCTGGGCCTGGTGTATATGACTTTTTCATTTGCTGCAGTTGGGGCGCCGCTGGCAGGGGCCATTCGCGATCAGACCGGCAGTTACAACGGATTTCTCTATTTCAGCATGGTCATCATTGCTATCAGCACAGTGAGTATTTTCTGGCTTCGGGTACAGCCAAAACAGGTGTCTGATTAGTCTTTATCGTTTGAGCTGACTCAGGTCCCTGACCGCGCCCTTATCTGCACTCGTTGTGAGCGCTGCATAGGCCTGAAGCGCCGCGGAAACTACACGGCTTCTTTCTTCAACAGGCAACCAGGCCTTCTGATCCCTCGTGTCCATGGCCTTGCGGCGCAACTGGATTATGTCTTCATCTACAAGCAAGTTAATGGAGCGGTTGGGAATATCTATCTTGATGTGGTCCTCTTCCTCTACCAGGGCAATGGTTCCTTTTTCTGCCGCTTCAGGAGATGCGTGACCAATTGAGAGCCCGGAGGTACCACCCGAAAAGCGTCCATCGGTGAGTAGTGCACAGGTTTTGCCAAGGCCTTTTGATTTCAGGTAGCTGGTAGGGTAAAGCATCTCCTGCATACCAGGCCCCCCCTTTGGACCTTCATAGCGGATCAGGATTACATCACCAGGTTTTATCTCATCATTTAGTATCGCTGAGACTGCCGAATCCTGGCTTTCAAAAACTCGCGCTGGTCCTTCAAAACACCAGCAGCTCTCGTCTACACCCGCTGTTTTGACGACACAACCATTTTCGGCAAGGTTGCCGTATAAAACTGCAAGCCCGCCTTCTTCGCTATAGGCATTTTCCTGTGAACGTATACAGCCTTGCGTACGATCCAGGTCCAGTGAGTCAAAACGACAATCCTGGCTGAAGGCTTCCTGAGTCGGAACGCCACCCGGCGCTGCCCGGTAGAAGTGCTGCACTTCTTCTGTTGGATTGTTGATGACATCAAATTTTCTGATCGCTTCCTCCAGTGTAGGCGTATGAATAGTGGAGGTCTGGGTGTTGAGCAGTCCCGCACGGTTCATTTCACCGAGGATGCCAAATATTCCACCTGCCCTGTGAACGTCTTCAATATGGTACTTCTGTGTAGAGGGCGCAACTTTGCAGAGTGTTGGAACCTTGCGGGAAAGGCGGTCAATTTCGACCAGTGTGAAATCTACTTCTGCTTCCCGGGCGATTGCAAGCAGGTGCAGAATCGTGTTTGTTGAACCTCCCATGACGATATCCATACTCATGGCATTTTCAAAGGCATCGAAAGTGGCTATGGTTCGTGGTAGTACCGAATCGTCATCATCATCGTAGAATTGGCGCGTTGCGTTTACGATTATTCGGGCTGCTTGCAAGAACAGTTCCTTGCGATCAGCATGTGTAGCAAGCATTGTGCCATTGCCAGGCAGCGAGAGACCTAGTACCTCTGTTAGACAGTTCATTGAATTTGCAGTAAACATACCTGAACATGATCCGCAGGTCGGGCAGGCTGACCTTTCGTATGCCTCTACCTCTTCATCACTGCGCTCATTATCCCCGGCAATTATCATTGCATCGATCAAGTCAATTTTGTGGTTCGCGATCTTGGTCTTTCCCGCCTCCATGGGGCCGCCGGAAACAAATATGGCCGGAATATTCAGGCGCATGGCAGCCATCAGCATGCCTGGCGTTATCTTGTCGCAATTGGAAATACAAACCAGCGCATCCGCACAGTGCGCGTTAACCATATATTCCACGGAATCCGCTATGATGTCCCTGGAAGGTAAGCTGTAGAGCATCCCGTCATGCCCCATTGCAATTCCATCATCAACGGCGATAGTATTGAATTCCTTGGCCACCGCGCCTGCCTTGGCAATCTCATCCGCGACCAGTTGTCCCATATCCTTAAGGTGGACATGACCGGGTACAAACTGGGTAAAGGAATTGGCAATCGCAATGATAGGTTTCTCAAAATCCTCATCTGCCATTCCCGTCGCACGCCATAGAGAACGTGCACCGGCCATGTTTCGGCCAGCGGTTGATGTTTTTGATCGATAGCGCGGCATATACACTCCTGCTGAACACTTATACGCGAAATGATGTGACTTTAGTTTTGATTATAGTTTGAATGCATTACCTTTGAATACCATATCTCACCCATGGTGAGGCAAGTATCTTACGCACCCGAATCTGCCCGGAACAAATAGAAGTAGCATAGGAGTGGCCAGTACTTGACCGAGTGGCTGAAATAGCCTTTGTGCATAAATGCAAATAGTTTGATATGCGTCATTGACTAAGATTGGTCCTGGTGCCAAGGTGCGGTGACAATTGTGGTATCAAAATAATTACAGATTCTGTGAAAAATCCTGAATTCACTGAAAGAATATAGGCATTTGTACGATAGACGGAGGTATTAGCTGGCAACGCCGGTAGCACAAGGAGGTGCGCCATGAGTGAACATCCATCAGGAGCCGACCCGGGGGGCAGCATACAACCCAGGGGCGATCCGAACATTCCGAGTGAACTGTTTGAAGCGGCATTCAATGTCAGCCATGACCTGTGTGTCATTGTGGATATGGCTACAGCAAAGCTGCTGTATGTTAATCCTAGTTGGTGTTCTGCCTTTGGCTTCACCCTGGAAGAAGTCGTTGGCAAGACCAGTATTGAACTGAACCTGTGGCAGGACCTGTCTGATCGGGATAGGCTGTTTGAGGAAGTTGAGGTAGGTAAGCCTTCAACGGAATATCGAACCCATTTTCTTACTAAGTCTGGAGAGGTTATTACCTGTATCGTTGAAACCACTATCGTGGAAATCTCCGGTAAGCCGATGGCCATCACCTCATCCGTGGATGTCACTGAGAAGGAGAGGCTGGAACGGGAGCACCTGGCTGAGCAGGATGCAAAGATAGAAGAATTGCGATATTCCAGGGAACTCTTCTCCGCCGCATTTAATTCGAGTAGTGATTCAAGTGCAATCGCGAACCTTGAAACTGGGAGGATTGTGGATATAAACCCAACCTGGTTAAACAATATGGGTTGGACGCGGGAAGAGGTCATCGGTAAGGCTGGTGGTGAGTTGAATGCCTGGGCGAATCCGGCTGAGCGGGACCGGTTCAGGGAGGCTCTCAACATGGGTGAACCCTTGACCAGATATAGAGCCCACTTTCTCTCAAAGGCGGGAGAGGTGCGTACCGTGCTACTGGACACAGCTATAGTAGAAATAGCTGGTGAACGGATGCTGTTTAGTTCGTCGACCGATATCACCGAACGTGAACGGGCAGAAGAAGAACGTCTGGACCTGGAACGGCAGATGCTCAACATGCAGAAAATGGAAAGTCTCGGAATACTGGCCGGCGGTATCGCGCATGATTTTAACAATATTCTGATGGCTGTTCTTGGTAACGCAGATCTTGCATTGGATGAAATACCCCGTCATGCACCAGTCCATAGGAATATTGAAGAGATAGCGAAGGGAGCGAGACGCGCGGCCGAACTTTCCGGGCAAATGCTGGCTTATTCCGGTAGGGGTCAGTTCGTGGTTGAAGCGATTAATATGAACGAGTTCGTCACGGAAATGATGCACCTCCTGGACGTGTCGATTTCGAAAAATGTATTACTAAACTACAACATTGACGGAAGCCTTCCCACATTTGATGGCGATGTCACACAGATTCGTCAGATTATCATAAACCTGATTCTCAATGCTGCGGATTCAATTGGAGAAAAGGCGGGCGTCATCTCGCTATCTACCGGCGTGATCTATTGTGATAGCGCCTATCTGGATGATGTAGGGAAACATATGGGTATCGGAAATTCACTGGCCGAGGGTATCTATATCTATTTAGAGGTGGGTGATACGGGTGCAGGCATTGATGCGGACATCATCGAGAAAATTTTCGATCCCTTCTTCACTACCAAATTTACTGGGCGTGGTCTGGGTCTGTCTGCGGTACTGGGCATAGTTCGTGGCCACAATGGAGCAGTTAGTATCTCCAGCGAAGCAGGCAGTGGCACAAGGTTCAGGCTGCTTTTTCCCGCTAACGAAGCGATAGATGAACAGTTCCCCAATAAGGCGATAAGAGCGTCTTAAGAGTAGGGTTGGCGAGGGAGTGGGACCATTAGCCGTTGGTAGCTGTCAGAACTGGCTGGCTAATTATTAACCTTGCTTCATTTCATCGATAAAGCTATTGGATTCGTTTATAGCACGTTGCATTGCATCGATCATGATTGTGATGTCACGATTTACGTTCCCAAGTTCATTCTTCAATGAGGCGATAGCCCTTGCATTGAGATTGTGCTTTAGATAGAGCACGTTGTCTTTCAGGTTAGAAAGCACTGGATCTATAGTTTTCTCTGCATTGCGCATGGCGGTATGGAGTCGCCTATATTTCCGTTGGGTTTGCTTAAGCTGCCGTGCGCTATCACGTCGCAGGTTAGCATTGTCGTACTCCTGTAGTTCGGCTTCCCACTCACTGAACAATGCTTCAGCCACTGATTCAACACTATTTATCCGGTCAGAGATTTCCTCAGCTGCACTCACGCTGTCTTCGTACTCATCATTCAGGCGGTTGTATACGTCTTCAAGCTTCCCTCCGTCAAAGGTAACCACTGCCTTGAATTGCTCAAGTGCATCTTTGAACTGCTCTTGTCCTTCTTCCTGTGCCGCCTGGACCTCCTCAAGACGATCAATCAAAATATCGCGCTTGTGCACGCCAACTTTTTCCCAGGCATCATAATAGGTGCTTTCACAGGCTGTTAAAATCAGTGCACATGCGAGCGCGACGATTCGACGAAACATTAGATTATTCATGTTCTTTGATTGCTTCTACGATTCGGTTAGTCCGCTGATCTGCGAGATGGTTGTGGACGACAAACAGGGCATGGATCACCCCAGGGATCCAGAAGAGCAGTGTCAGAAAAATGCTGATAATCCCTTGAAAAGGTTTTCCGCAGAGGAATACCGCCAGCGGTGGAAGGAATATAGCGACGATATAGCGCATGGCAGACTCCCGGCTTTTTACTATTCTACATTATTGATCATCGACGACCATACCATCTGCTTCTATTTCGACCAGCCATTCGGGCTGCACTAAACCTGAAACCTCAACGAAAGTACAGGCGGGGCGAATTTCACCAAAATATTCGCCATGGGCTCTGGCCGCGTCTTCCCACCTCGAAATATCCGTTAGCATGATTCTTATTCGTATAACATCCTCCATTCTTCCACCTGCATCCTCAATAGCTGCTTTAATAATACTGATGCATTGTTTTGTCTGCCCATATAGGTCTCCCGGGCAGGCTGTCGTCCCGTCTGGAGTTAGGGGCGCAGTTCCTGCCACAGCAATAATATTTCCAATACGTGAGGCTCTGGAAAAACCAATCGGCTTTTCATATGGTGAACCAGATGAAACTTTCACTTTTACCATGTTTATCCTCTAGTTAGTTCCTGCCCGGAAATAGGTGATATTGGCAATATTTCACAGAACAACAATAACGTTGGGTAAATAAAACAATCACTTATGAAGGAACTAACCCGCTCGCTATTAAAATCCGGGCAAGAACTAGTTCCTGTCTGCAAAAAGGAGAGTTTAGCTGTATATCACGACACGATAATAATATTACGTAAATAAAATAATCAGTTGGGGCAGGAAGGGACCCTAGGACTGTTCCGCTCGATCTTGGAAATTGGACAAGAACCGGCCAATAACAAATAGCACAGCATTTCTCGTTGGCCTCCAAGCTGGCTGGCAACTAGTTATTCTGCGTCCAGGATCTCTCGAACCTTTGTGGCCAGCGCGTTGATGGAAAAGGGCTTGTGGATTAAGTCCGTATCCTTATCCAGTCCACCGCGATCAGTGACAATGTCCTCCGTGTAGCCAGACATGTAGAGAACCTTGAGGTTTCCTTTCCTTTCGACAGCCTTTTCAAACAGTTCCTTCCCGTTCAGCCCAGGCATTACTACATCGGTTAATAGAAGGTGTAGTGGTTCACGGTGGCGATCCAGAATTGCAAGTGATTCTTCTCCGCTGTGGGCGCTAAGGACATTGTAGCCCTGGCGCTTGAGGAAGGTCTCGGCAAGAAGCCGTACGGGTTCATCGTCGTCTACCAGCATGATGGTCTCTGAACCCATCAGGCTGGTTCGTGGTTCAGCAATTGCGTCATCTGAGATTGGCTCATAGCTTGAAACCGGAAGGTAGACCTTGAACGTTGTACCCTGTCCGAGTTCACTGTCGACCTCTATATGACCGCCGTGCTGCTTGACTATTCCATGGACTGTTGCAAGACCTAGTCCAGTACCCTGCTCACCCTTAGTCGAAAAAAATGGTTCATAGATCTGGCTGCGGGTTTCCTCATCCATACCATCTCCCGTGTCACTGACAGTCAGCATGACATGCTCGCCTGGATTCAGATCCTCGAGTCTGCGGGCGTCGTTTTCATCCAGATTGACCAGCGCCGTTTCGATAGTCAAATTGCCACCTTCCGTCATTGCATCCTGTGCATTAACTGACAGATTCAAAATCACCTGCTCGATCTGGCTCGAGTCTGCCCTGATTGTCTTGACATCGGGTGATTGGATGACTTGTAGTTCGACGTCATCGTGGGTGGTATGCCGGAGCAGTTTCTCCATTTCGCTTGTAGCTTTATTCAAATCAACAGGCTTGTATTCAAGTTTTTGCTTGCGGCTGAAAGCCAGGAGTTTTCGCACCAGGTTTCGTGCCATGATACCCGCTCTTTGGATTTCTTCAGCGGGTTCCTGCAGTGCATTCTCCTGATCGAGATCATGAATCAGTATCTCAGTATATCCGAGGATTGGTACCAGCAGGTTGTTCAAATCATGGGCCACGCCTCCAGCCAGCCTACCGATAGATTCCATCTTCTGCGCCTGGCGGTATTGTCCTTCCAGTCGGATATTTTCCTCCTCAGCCTGCTTGAACTCCGTAAGATCGGTTAGTGTTCCGATGTAGAGAGTGGGTCTTGCGTCTGTTTCCCGCACCGGAACTACATTCGCAAGGGTCCAGATGACTTCGCCATCCTTGTGCAGCCAGCGGATTTCCTGGTGAAAATTCTCACCGATCTCAGCAAATTCCGACAGGGAGGTGGTCACCCGTTCCTGGTCATCCGGATGAACGGCGAGTCGCCAGCCCAATGCAAGAATTTCCCCCTCAGACAAACCTACCAGTTCAGCGAACCTGTCATTGATGTATTCTACATTTCCAGGGGAGTCCATAAGAAATACGCCGACAGGTGATGATTCCGCCAGACTTCGAAATTTCTCTTCACTTGCTCGCAACATTTCTTCCGTATTTTTTCGCTCATGTGCCATCCTGTTAAAGATAACAGCAAGCCGGTCCAGTTCGTTTATCCCGGAGGGCTTCAGAGCGAGGTTATAGTCACCTCGTGTAACCTGATCCATCGCCTCACTAGCCCGTTGAACAGGGGCAATGGTTCTGTTCGCCAAATACAGCACAAACCAGGCGAAGATGAGCATGCCGAGCAGAGGAATGGAAAAAATCTCGGCCAGGGAGGCATAAATAGGCTGGATAATATGGGCAGCATTGACCTCGGATACAAGCATCCAGCCCAGGGAGGGAATAGTTGTCACGGTTCCATAAACCAGCTGATCCGTAGCGCCAACGTAGGAATGGCCTATTAACTCTTCATCTTCTTCCTGGGAAATATTCGCGATGTCCAGGTGCGTCAGTACATCACCCGGTCGGTGCTCAGTGTTTTCGATTGTTGTGAGCAGTGTGTTGTGCCGGTCGAGTATGTAGTCCCGCGTATTTTCTTTCCTCGGATTGCGTTCTTCAAGCACATTAGCCAGCCACAATTTGTCAACATCAATGAGTGCGATCAATATGGCTTTTACAGGCTGGCCCACAGATGCAGTCATACTGACAGAGTATTTACCCTCTAGTTTCCTGGGTGAGCCGATAAAGGTCTTTCCGAATTTTGGAATAACTACTTCCAGGAATTTTTGGCTTGGATCAAGTCCCCCTTGAGCTGCGGACAGAAAAGTTTCAGGCGGCAGGAGATCTTCGCCAAGTGGCCGGTGTCCCGGATGGATGTTAGTAACAATCTCCCCTTGTCTTGATAAAATGATCACCTCATGAACGGCACGTTCCCGCTGCACAATGTTGGCAAGCAGGCTGTGGATTTCTCTCACTGCCAGTGGCTCATCCTTCCTGTCTAACAGAAAAGAAAGGGGGTCACTTTTGTTCAGTAGTAGTGTTTCAAAGCGCTTGATTTCTGATTCGATTTCAATTCGTAGTCTCTCGTTGGCATTGTGCTCAGCTCTCAAGCCATCAGTCAGCCGTTCTTTGAAGAGATGCTGGCCATACCAGACCATTACGACTGCAGTAGGCACAATTACAGCGAACAGAATCAGCGCTGTCCATGCTTGTCTGAGTGAAAAGTTGAAATTCATTGACTGCTTATTTAGGCCCAAAGGTTTGCTATGCTATCTTACCAAATGATGTGGCATATTGACCGCTGGTACTATTGCCGGGAGCCCTGGTGTTATAAGAGGCTGATTGGGACCAGGTGCTGACAGACACATGAACAGGAAACGATCATGGTAGATGATATGTCCAGGCGAGGCTTTGACCCGCTTACCTATAGATTTGAGGACCGGATTCCGAAGCCGGGAGATCTCACTGAAGTAGCCGATGGTGTCTTCTGGACTCGCCTGCCGATGATGGGGCGTCTTAACCACATCAACGTCTGGCTGCTTCGTGACTACGATGGGTGGACTATAGTTGATACGGGCATATTCACGGAAAGCGTGCAGAAACACTGGCAGGCTGTTTTCGACAACCATCTGGCGGGAGGGGCGGTTAGACGTGTTATAGCCACACATCTGCACACAGATCATACAGGTAATGCCGGGTGGATCACCCGAAAGTGGGACTGCGAACTATGGATGAGTCGCAGTGACTTCTACATGTGCAAAGTGATGGCCGCTGACGGTCCCTCGGATGTTCCAGCAGACGCAATCAGGTTTTATCGGCGAGCTGGTTTCACAGAAGAAAGGCTGGACAGGTACCGGGAGCGGTTTGGGCAATTTGGAGCGAATATTTCGCCACTGCCCGCTGGGTACAATCGCATTTATGATGGACAATATCTGGATATCGGTGGTCGTGAATGGCGAGCTGTTATTGGTCAGGGCCATACTCCTGAACATGTATGCCTCTATTGCCCTGAGCTAAAACTGATTATTGCAGGCGATCAGATTTTGCCGAAGATTACACCCAATGTGAGCGTGCAGCCTTCAGAAGCCCTAGCTAACCCACTGCGCGATTGGATTACCTCCTGTTCAAGATTTCGTGAATTACTACCGCCCAATCTACTGGTGTTGCCAGCCCATGAGAGCCTTTATGAAGGTGTTCATGAACGGCTTACAGAGTTGATCGACTGGCACGAGGTGGCGCTGGAAAAACTTTACGATCTATGCGAGACACCAAAGCGCGCGGTAGACGTTTTTCCTGCATTGTTTAAGAGTGAGATCACTGATTGGACCTTTTTCCCCGCGACAGGGGAGTCCCTGGCACATTTACATTGCGCACTTGAGCGAAGAATGGTGACCGTTGAAGAAGATGAAAATGGTGTTGCCTGGTGGACCCAGGCTTGATGCTGGTTTAGCTGCCGTAGGGCTGAACGACCGGGCGGCCCGTTGACCAGTCGATCTTGCGGATCGGATCCTGTTTTCCGTCCCAGTTGTCTGACGCCGCCCTGATGATGTCGAATAGTTCATCAATAACAGGGTTGTGCGCCATTAGCTGAATCATGACGCCGGGATATTCAACAGAATCAATGTAGGCATGCCCGTCTCCATATCTTTGTTTGACTTCATAGGGAGCGTTTGCGTTGGTGAGTTCTGCCAGTTTGGCATCTATATTGTCCACCCAAACCGCGACGTGTTGAAGGCCGCCATTCGGGTTTTCTTTTAGATAGCGATTGTAGATGGTGTCTTTATCATCCCTGGGTTCGATCACCTCGATCTGCTGATCGCCTGAATAAGCAAAAGCCGCAACGAGTTCCAGTTTGACCATCGAGTCTCCTACGAGGCCGTCAAAGCCTGATAGATGTTCGACGAAAAAGGGCCCAACGCCTCTTGCCAGCCAGTGCTGCATCGCGAGGTCTATGTCATTAACCACGTAGCCCTGTTGAATTACCGGTCCAAAAAGGGTGCTCATGTCATCTTCCTTGTAGGTTTGTCAGGTTCTCTATTCGCAGAGAAACACGGGAATATTCCGCTCGGTTCGATTCTGGTATTGCTGAAAAGGTGGGTAGTGCTTCACACAGGTTGGCCACAACTCAGCCTTTTCTTCATCGCTGACGCGCCGGGCGCGCAGTTTTTGTGTCTTGCCACCTTGTGTGACTTCAACCTCGGGATTCTTAGTGAGGCTGTAATACCAGCCTGGGTTTTTTGGAGCCCCCCCCTGGGAAGCAACCAGGACAACGCCATCCTTGTGGGGGACATACATCAGCGGGATGGTAGTAGGCGTTCCTGATCTGGCGCGTGTCATTTTTATCAGTACGATCGGCATTCCCGCCAGGGTATTCATCATTCGTCCGCCTGACAGCTTATACACCCATACATTGACATGAGTGTAGGCTTTCAGGAGCCAGCGCGGAGGTGGTGCCTGTCCCAGATCATCGGCATCTTCTGCTGGTGTGCTCATAATCAATAAACTCCGGTCTGATGTAGAGGGTATTGTATCAACTGGACTCTGATCAAAGAACAATTCATGGGAACCCGTTCAATAGGCCAAGTCAGATTTATACTTAAACCGGCCAAGTACTAACTGGGCTCTTCAGAACCCACCAAAAATTGGTTAACCTATTGAAACTGAACATGTTAACAGCCTTACTAGACCGCCTTCATGAAATATCCGGACTAGATCAGGCCGTCATCATCCGAATATTAGTTGCCGGTGAATTGGGCATCACGCTTTTCAAGAAAAGCGGAGACACCTTCAACAAAGTCGTTGGATTTCCCAGCTTCATTCTGTAGTTGCGCTTCCAGGTCCAATTGCTGTTCATAAGCGTTGTGCCAGGTATTCCAGTAGGCTTTTCTTATCAGGGATAGGGACCTAGGACCATCGGCCAGTTGCTGTGCAACCTGCATGGCGCCTTCCATCAGCGAATCATTGTCTTCGTATAGCCTGTTTACAAGCCCCCAATCATAAGCTTTTTCTGCGGGCAGCCTTTCCGCAAGCATAGACAGTTCCATGGCCCGACCCCAACCGACTAGTCGCGGCAGAATGAAGGTCGCACCTCCATCAGGGATCAACCCGATACGGGCGAAGGCCTGGAGGAAAAAAGCCTGCTTTGACGCGCATATGATGTCACCCATCATGGCGAAACTCATCCCAACTCCGGCTGCTGCTCCATTGACAGCAGTGACGATACTCATGTCCAGCTCTCTTAATCCGAATAGCAGGGGATGGTAGTTGGAGCGCAATCCATCTCCCGCTCCCCCGGAGTTGTTCTCTCGACCTTCATCCGACAGGTTGGCACCGGAACAGAAACCTCGACCTTCACCAGTAAGCAGCAGACATCGGCTGCCGTTTTCGGGATTCTTGAGTTCAATCATGGCCTCTGCAAAATCTTCCAGCATCTCGCCGCCCACTGCATTCATGACACCAGGGTCGTTAAACTTCAGCACAGCGACTTTGCCTTTAAACTCCAGCTTCATCTTTTCCATAGGTTTGTCCTCTTAGTGTCATGTGAATGGGCAATATTCCGGCTGATTTCCATTCACGGGATTCTCAAATCTGTTAATGCCGTATTCCGTCTTCGGCCTGTTCGTTCGTCTAGTCACCGCCGCCAGCCTGCTTTCCTGTGCTGCCGGCAGCTTGCTTTCATATTTAGAGGCTGTGCATGGTAACAAATGCGATTTGATATCAAACTATTAGATATGATTTTGGCTCAAAGTGAACCAGGAAATTGTTGCCTGCCAGTATCAGGAGTTAAGCCTGCTTATTTCCAACAGGCCCGTAAGAATCAAATCTGAAATTACATGATCAAACAAATTGTCCTGGTTGAACAGATGGGCAAAGCCGCCTGTACCAATCACCACAGGCGGGTCATCCCTGAATTCCTGTTCAGTGATACGGGCTGTTATTTCCCTCACCATGCCAACATTAGACCAGTAGAGACCCGATTGGATGCTTTCAACCGTGTCACGACCGAGGGCAGAGCTGACCGTAACAATTTCTACCGATGGCAGTCGAGCGGTTCTTTCTTCCAATGCCTCCATTGCAAGTCTGACGCCGGGGATGATATTTCCACCCAGGAATTCCTTGTTTTTTGTGACTGCGCACAGTGTGGTTGCAGTACCAAAGTCAGCAATAAGCAGATTTTTCCCGGGGAAAAGTGTCGTGCCACCGACCGCGTCGGCAATCCTGTCAGCACCCACTTCCTTTGGATCACGATAAAGAATTTTCAGACCCGTCTTGGTGCCTGGGCGCAATACCAGGGGTTCCAGGGCGAAATACTTCTGGCAGCAGGCTCGCAGGGAGTAAAGCAGATCAGGGACCACGCAGCATATGACAACACTTTGAATATTCTCAGGATTAACACTGTTCTCCCGCAACAGGGTGCGAAAAAACACTCCCAATTCATCTGAAGAACTGCGTAGTTGTGAGGTACGGCGAAACTGGACCTTTAGAGTGTCATCATCGAATACGCCACCGTAAATCTGGCTGTTACCAACATCGAGGCACAAGAGCATTGTTCAGCCTCCAACGGCTACATTATCAATCAGGCGTACCTGTTTGTTGTCATTTCCTATTGTGGCTGCAACATAACGCCTTCCACTGTGAGTTTCTACGTAGTCCACATCAAATCCGGCCTCTCCCAGTTGCTCACTTATCTGGCCATCCGTTACGTCATTCGCCATCAGTTCGTGAATCAAGGGAGCCTTTTTTCTACTGCCAGCATCAAGGTTCAGGTTCCTCGAGCTTAGTGCCAATCCATCTGTTTCTCGGACCGTAGGGCAGGGCACAATTTTTACGTCCATGAAAAACGCCTCCACCATTTCACGAATCAGTTGGAATTGCTGGAAGTCCTTTTCCCCAAAGTAGGCTGCGGTGGGTCTAACGATGTTGAGCAGTTTCATCACTACCGTCATTACGCCGGTAAAATGTCCTTCCCGGTGGGAGCCGCAGAGTTGGCGACTGAACTCACTTTCTTCGATCGTGTATCGGTACCTGTCAGGATAGATATCGTCGTAGGAGGGCAGAAATAGAAAATCGACACCCAGGGATTCCAACAGGTTGATATCTTGATCCAAAGTATCCGGGTAGTTGCCCAGATCATTTGCACTATTGAACTGCGTAGGGTTTACGTAAATGCTGACCACGGTTGCGTCACAGTCACTGGTGCTGGACTCAATCAGAGATTGATGCCCCCTGTGCAAGGCTCCCATGGTAGGCACAAATCCGGTTGACCCTTTGTTTATACCGTCCCGACCGTTCAGATACTCACGGACGGTTTTAATGATCCTCATCCGTAGGATTCCTCAAGACTTGGATAGTCCTGTGCAACCACATCCTCGTGAAAATGGCTAACAGCACTGGCTATCACATTCTCGGTGTTTGCGTATCTGCGAAGGAAGCGTGGACTGAACTCCTGATCTACGCCCAGAAGGTCATGTAGTACCAGGACCTGGCCATCGGTCAGCGGACCAGCGCCAATGCCGATGGTCGGAATAGACAGGCGTTTGGTAACACAATCACCGACTTTATTCGGCACACATTCGAGCACGATTGAAAAACACCCGGCCTGTTCGAGCCTGCTTGCGCTTTCAAACAGTCGCATAGCACTTTTCTCGGCCTTTGCCTGCACACGGTGTCCGCCCAGGCTATGGATTGACTGTGGCGTCAGGCCAAGGTGACCCATCACGGGGACGCCTGCTTCAACTATGTGTTCGATCAGGTCTACCTGATGCTTATCACCTTCAATTTTGATGGCGCTGGCACCAGCCTGCATCAGTGACTGGACTGCATCCATTGCTGGTTCCAGACCCTTGCTGCAGGACAGGAACGGCATGTCTGCAATAATGAACTTTTCTGGTGCACCGCGGGCAACGGCAGCCACGTGAAGTTCCATCATCGCAAGGGTTGCGTGCACAGTGGAGTCGAATCCGTGCATTACCACGGCAAGGGAATCTCCCACCAGTATGCAGTCGATTTGCGTTTCGTTCAGGATCTTGGCGGACCAGTGATCATAGCAGGTCACCATTGAAATCTTCTGTTGTTGCTGCTTTCGCTTAGTGAAAGCCTGAACATTCATCATGTTTTCTTCCTCGTTAGGTCCAAGGAGGAATGATCAGCAGCAGGGGGACGCTTCCGCGAGGGGAAGTTGGTGCGGGTACCTGTCCTATTACTGGATCAAGTCCTACGTTTCATTTGGACTAATAGCTTGCTGTACCTGTCTCTGTCGTCATACAGATGATGATCAAAGCAGGAAGCGAGAGATTAAGGGATATTCTTGATTTTGTCTATCAAAAATAGTGGGAAAAAAGAGGGGAGGCCGTTGATGTATAATGGCCTCATGGAACTGCACACCTGTCTTTGGAATGAAGTTGATGCATTTGATTTCGAAGATGATGACTTCTTACCACTAATAGCTCGGTTTCCTGAACTTCAAATCAGATCCCACCGGTGTGTTGAAGACTTCCTGGCTGTAGCTGGCCAGGCGGATTTGCTGCTTACCTGGGATTTCGAACAGGATTGGTATCAGGCCTGCCCGCGGCTCAAAACAATATACACACCTGCAGCTGGAAGTGACTGGGTGCATATTGACCCAAACGAGAGAGTAAGGGTTATTCAGGGCAAGTTTCATGGCTTGATTCTCGCCGAGTCCGTGCTTGGTGCGCTGCTTTATATGAACCGCAGGATGCCCGAGATGATTCGCAACCATCGGGATAGATCCTGGGACAGGAATCTGCAAAAAGACACCAGAATCCTGGGTAAACAAAATGTACTGATTATTGGGCTGGGCCATATCGGCTCTGCTTGTGCAAAGCTTATTCAGTCTACCGGGGCCAAAGTTATCGGCCTGAGACGCCAGCCAGCCAATACGGATATCGGTGGCGTCGAAGTCCGATCAATTGATGAATTGGGAAATGTACTACCCTGGGCAGATCATGTGATCCTGCTATTGCCTGGATCAACCGGCACGGATGACTTCATGGGTCCTAATCTTCTGAGGCAGATGAAAAAGGGCAGTTATGTGTACAATTTTGGCAGGGGGAATGCCCTAACCACGGCGGACTTACTGCAAAGCCTCGATCACCTGGGAGGCGCCTTCCTGGATGTGACTGATGAAGAACCCCTGCCTGCAGAGTCACCTTTATGGCATCACGATAAGGTAATGATCACGCCACATTCCTCCTGCGTATGCCGGGAATACAAATCCCTGTTTCTTGATGAGGTCATGTCCCACCTGCGGAAGTTTCACCTTCTTGAACCGGCGAAGCCTGCTATTGGGGATCAAACCACCTAGTTGCCCGGTATCTCCTATGGCAACAGTGCGCCGCCATCCACGTCAATTGTAGTACCGGTCATATAGGGATTGGTCATCACCAACAGGATCGCTTCTGCTACTTCGGTTGCCTGACCGACTCTGCCAAGCAAAATATTCTTGCTGATGTTCTCAAGTACTTCAGGCTTATTATCACCAATACTGTCAAACATGCCCGTATCAATAAGGCCGGGAGCCACAACGTTTACCCTTTTCGGCGCCAGCTCAAGCGCAAGGGCGCGGGTTAAACCTTCAACCGCGCTGCCGGTGCAGGAAACAGACGACATGCCAGGGTTACACTTTCTTGCTGGTGTGCCGCTGACGAAGGTCAGGGAGCCATTATCCTCAAGGAAAGGAATCCCCTGTCGGGCCAGGTTGGTGTATCCCCAAAACTTGTTAAATGCACCACGAAATTCTTCATCTGTCTGGGTCATAAACGGTGCCATGACCCGTTCAGCTCCAGTAGCAACCCCAAGTATGTGATTGACTGGTCCGGTATTCTCGAACAGGGATTTGAGACCGTCGGTATCGTGGATGTCGACCTGCATGAAATCGATTTCAGGGTTTGTTGCTGAACAGGCAGCGACTTTCTCTTCAGATCGACTCGCTGCCCGGACGGTCGCGCCTGCTTCCCTGGCAAGGATAGCGGTAGCAAGACCGATGCCTGATGTGCCGCCTATGATAACGACTTTCTAATTGTCTAGTTTGCCCATGATGGATTCCATGAATGCTGAAAATGTAGTGGTGAAAATATCATTTCGGCACCCGATTGCAAGTATGTTACATTCTCGCGCCTTATTCTGAGGTTGAGAAAGACATGGGCAGTGAGGCAAGGCCGGAATGGTTTCAACGTGCAATCGACGCTGGTGGTGATGAAGCTGATGTTACGGTAGAAGGGTGCAAAATTCACTACGCCACCTGGGGTGAAGCCGGCAAACCGGGCATAGTTCTGATTCATGGTAGTAATGCTCACCTTGAATGGTGGCGCTTCGTGGCACCTTTTCTTGCGGACCAATTTCGCGTTGCTGCCATGGACCTGTCGGGAAATGGTGGTAGTGGCTGGCGGGATAAATATTCAGGTGAAGTCTACGCCAGAGAAGTGAAAGCAGTCTGTGAGGATGCCCAGTTAGGGCAAAAACCATTTGTTGTGGCGCACAGTTTTGGCGGTTTTGTGGCACTTGAAACAGGCCATTACTTTGGCCGCGAACTTGGCGGTATCATCTTTGGAGATTTCACCGTAAGCCCGCCGGAAGCGTACACCGAATGGGGCAAGCAAGCTGAGGCGAGGGGAGGACAGGCTGCGAGACCGACGAGGGTATATGAAGATTTTGACACTGCTTTGAAACGGTTCCGGCTAGTACCGGAGCAGGAGTATCCCCACCCCTATATCATAGACTATATCGGCAGACATTCATTGCGACAGGTAGATGGTGGCTGGACCTGGAAATTTGATCCAGCAATGTACGATCATCTTGAAATGGGTGTTGAGCAGACGGACAAGTATCTTGGCCTCCAATGTCGCTCCGCGCTGATACTAGGTGAACACAGTGAGGATGAAGGTGCTTTAAGTGCTCCCTATATGATAGAAATGACCGATGGTGTGCTGCCCGTGATCACTATACCTGCGACTCATCACCACTTTATGTTTGAAGAGCCAATGGCAACGGTCGCGGTCATCAAGGGAATAATACTGGCCTGGCTTCAGGCAGACTAGGGCAGAGCTTTAGAGTTCAACGCGAATCTGGGTGTAGTAATAGCCGCCATTCTGGTTCTTCTGCATCGCACTATGATATGTGGAGCCCGTATCCAAGATGCTTGATCCACTGTTAAGAAGGTCGTCCAGGACGTTCTGAGCACCGACCGTAATCGTATAACGATCACTGAACGTATAAGATGCTTCAACATCCAGTACGTATTCCTCATCGAAGTTCATATCGTTTGCAGAATCATTGGCCTCAATCCACTCGCTGTAATAACTTAATCGTGCCAGGAGTCTCCAGTTACCAATGCTGTGAACGCCACTCAGGTGCCAGCGTGAATCCGGGAGTGTGGTCTCCTGCTCGAAATTCCTGCTGAGATCGATACCACTGCTGAGTGCCTCCAGGTCGGTATGTGTCATATTGTAGGCGAGATTTAGATCGGTCGTGCCAAGTGACCAATCCATCGCATAGGTTGCCACGAGGTCGAAACCAGTGCTGGTTACGTTGGGATCGTTGGAGTAGAAGCTAAACTCGGTTAGGTTGCCAGTATCTGTGATAAAAGCGTTTTGCAGTATTACGATATCACTAGCGTTGACTTGATTACTGCCATATTGACTTGTGGGGTTAGTTACTTCGATATCGAAGTAGTCCAGCGTTACATTCAGGTCATCAGTTACATCCCAGACAAATCCAAAGCTGATGTTTCTCGGTTCTGCGTCTCTCAGTTCCTGGCCGGTGTGAATTGGTATGGCTTGATCAATCTCGGCAATTGGATCCAGTTGAAACAAGATGCTGCCCGTATCCGATGCAGTTGCCCGAAAGATATCGGGGTTCGATTGAACTGGAACAACCGCATGTAGTCTCGTGCTGGTCGTAAAACGAGTGGCAAAATGGTCGTTGAGTTCAATCTGAGCTGAAATTGTCCCGCTACTTCTGATGACACTCGACTCTATTGAGTTCTGGCTTTGCTGGCCCGCACCCAAGGTAGCAGGCGTAAATACGACAGTCATCAAAGTGCCTGCAACCGTGGCACACACCAGTTTTTTTGCTCGACGTAATAGCATTCTCGGTACTCCTGCAATACCTTCTCTGATTTGAATCCGCGTCCGTTGCAGATTGACAGCAGTCTTCCAGTGTTTCTCCATTTTTGGAGTAACTTTAGGTTACCCCATGGCGGCGCAAATTGATAGCTTGGGCGTGGCGCCTCGCTGGTTCCTGTCCGTAAATAGCATATTCTGAACCAACTTTGCAAAGCAATAACCCATTCACCCCTACTAAAGGTCACTTGCAAAGGACTACCGGGCTCGCGCTGAGTCCGCTCGATGATAGAAAACGGACAAGAACCAGCTAATTATGCCTGGATTGGCCTACTGGTCGGGCAGGCCCAGAACCCGCTTCGCGATGATGTTCTTCTGAATTTCGCTGGTTCCCCCGTAGATGGAAACAGCACGGGTTGTGAGCCAGTTTTTGTTTGTCTGATTTTCGATGCTGGTGAAGTTATCATCTTCCCACGCAAATCCACGCATTCCCATCGCATGCTGTTGTACGTCCGCACGTTCCTTGGTGAATTCGGCTCCCTTTACCTTCAGAATTGATGTTGCCAGAGCTGGAGCACTGGCGTTTGTTTCTGCAATCACTCGCTGCTGAGTCAGCCTGTATGAATGATCGTTCATTTCCAGTCTGAGAAGGCGGTCACGAAATGTCGGGTCGCTGATGCGATTGCACTCGACACCGACATATTGCCGGGCGATGTCGGACAGGGACTGGGTTTCTTCTTTCACCTGTGCGCCACTCGTATTAACGCCACCATGGACAGAGCGTTCATACTGAAGCAACCTTTTGCCAACGCTCCATCCGCGATTGATCTCACCGATCAAATCGTCTTTGGCTGCGATAGCATCTTCAAAAGAAGTCTCACAGAAAGGGGAGTGCCCACTAACAAGCTGGATGGGCCGCGCACGAACACCGGGCTGGTCCATATCAACGAGAACCAGGCTGATGCCTTCATGTTTAGGTTTGTCAGGGTCTGTCCGTACCAGGCAAAAAATCCAATCACCGTAGATTCCATCCGAGGTCCAGGTTTTCATTCCGTTCAGCCGATAATGGTCGCCTTCGTCAACTGCTTTAAGTTTCAGGTTGGCCAGGTCACTACCGGCGGCTGGCTCGCTGTAGCCCATGCACCAGCCCCCGTCTCCTCGGGCAAACCTGGGCAGCCACTTTTTTTTCTGGTGGTCGGTTCCAAACTCCAATACGGTTGGACCTATGTAGTTGATACCTCTACCGGTTAAAGGCGGCCTGGCGCCAATTTTTTGCATTTCCTCCTGAACCACCAGGTACTCGGGTTTCGAGAGACCGGCACCACCATATTCAGTGGGCCAGGAAGGAACAGTCCAACCCTTGGTTATCATTCGATCCAGCCATAGCTGAACATCAGGCTCCAGTTTGATTTTGCTGCTGCCCCAGGGGATGAAACCCGGTCCGCGTGCTCCCGGCGGGCAATTCTCCTTTAGCCATGACCTGGTTTCATCTCGAAAAATTTTTGACGCATCTGACATTAGTCACTTCTGCTCAAATTCAGATATTGAATCCTATCTTTTTTTGGAAGAGTTGCAAATTTTCGGGGTTTGTTGTGACTGCCATTTTTCTGGATTAAGCTTGAGTCCTTTAATAATGGGCAGGACAAGATATGGATGAACTGGCATTTGCGGATGCAACCACGCTTGCAGGGAGGATCAAGGCCAGGGAAATAAGCAGTACTAAGCTATTGGAGCATTACATTTCCAGAATGGAAAAGTATAACCCTGAAATTAATGCAATTATCTGTACGCAACTGGATAAGGCGCGAGATAGAGCAAGACAGGCGGATGAAGCACTGGCGGCGGGAGAGGACTGGGGACCGCTTCACGGTGTCCCCATGACGGTCAAAGAGTCCTTTAACTTAAAGGGACTGCCCACAACCTGGGGTGACCCGCAACTCCGGGACAATATTGCTGACCATGATGCCGTTGCCTGTATGAGGCTCCAGGCTGCAGGGGCCGTTATCTTCGGCAAGACCAATGTGCCAATTAATCTTGCGGATATGCAGAGTTTCAATGATGTTTATGGTACGACCAACAATCCACACGACCTCGAACGTGGCCCTGGTGGCTCGTCCGGTGGAGCAGCAGCTGCCATTGCCGCCGGGCTGTCCGGTCTTGAAATGGGCAGTGACATTGGTGGTTCCATTCGTAATCCAGCGCACTACTGCGGCGTGTTTGGCCACAAGGCCACCTGGGGTGTATTGCCACTGCGGGGACATGCCAAACCGGGTGTGTTAACACCCTCTGACATATCAGTTATAGGCCCGCTGGCAAGAAGTGCTGAGGATCTGCGGTTGGTAATGGAAATAGTTGGTGGAGCAGATGACATCCACCTTCCAGGGTGGAAGTTGGAGCTACCCAGGCCAACACAGAAGTCACTGGGTGAATATAAGATCGCTGTCTGGGCGGATGATGCCTGTGCGCCAGTGGATCAGTCGGTGATAGAACGTGTGCTGATGGTTGCCAAACTGGTTGAAGATGCGGGCGGGGAAGTGGATTTTACTGCACGACCAGAGTTTGATGCGACGGATTCACATCTACAATATACCAACTTATTGCACTCAGCCATGGCTGCCCGGCAACCAGATGAGGTGTTCGAGAAACAGAGACTGCAGCGCGAATCTCTTGCAGATGGTGATGATAGCGCACTAGCCCAGGTCCTTACTGCCTCAACCTTGTACTATCGAGACTGGCACAGGCACAACGAAAATCGTACTCACCTCCGATGGGCGTGGCATCGATTCTTCCAGGAGTTTGATTTATTGTTAACGCCCATGTGTGTAACATCAGCTTTTGCCCATGATCAAAATCCAAATATGGGAGGAAGGGCGCAGATCGTTAATAATGAGCGGCGACCCTATTTTGAGCAGATTTTCTGGGCAGGTTTAACGGGCGTCTCCTACCTGCCATCGACGGTTGTTCCAACCGGCTTGGATAATCAGGGGTTGCCCATTGGCGTACAGATAGTTGGCCGTGAGATGGGTGACTTGTTTACTATCGATTTTGCTCGTCAGGTTGATGCTGAAATTGGTGGTTTTGTTCCCGCGGTAGCTTATCGGGATTAGAAGCAGGAGGATCGTATGCGTTGTCCGAAATGTGATGCAGATATGATAGAGGTTCACTGCGAAGACATAGTCATTGATCGTTGTTCAGCATGTAAGGGGATATGGTTTGACAGGGGAGAGGCGGAGACACTTTCCAGGAAATGGATAGCGGAATTTATTGATACGGGTGATCCTGCCATCGGGCATAAACTGAATACTCTGGATACAATACCCTGCCCGCGTTGCGGTGAAACAATGAAACGCTTTTTAGATATTGATGGCCAGCAGTTGCAATATGAAACCTGTGACGAGCATGGTCAATTCTTCGATGCTGGTGAGTTTACGCTCTGGGCCGAAAGCCAGTATCTTTAACCCGTTTTTCTAACAAGAATCGCCTGTGACAGGCAATTAGTATGAGGATCTTTGTGCGTAAAATTATCGCGTTACTCGTTATTATTCTTCCCGCCATTTCCATGGCTGAAAACCCAACAGTGATTATCAATACCAGTAAGGGCGACATCACTGCCTTACTTTATGCTGATAAGTCCCCCATAACAGTTGCAAATTTTCTATCCTATGTTGATGCAGGTGCCTACGATAAGAACATTTTTCATCGTATAATTGCTGGCTTTATGATTCAGACGGGTGGCCATCTGGAGGACATGAGCCCCGTCGAGAGTGGAGAAACGATACGCAATGAAGCTGACAATGGCCTTCACAATCTCAAGGGAACGCTGGCGATGGCGCGAACCAATCTTATCGACAGTGCTGGTCGCCAATTTTTTATCAATGCCGCTGACAATTATTTTCTTGATCATTCCAAGGCAAGCTGTACGAGAAAGGATGAATTGGCCATGATGGAGGCGCGTGCGAAGAAGCTGAATAAGCCACAGACATGTAAGTCCTTTGGCTACGCCGTTTTTGGTGAGGTCACTTCCGGTATCGAAGTTGTTGAGGCGATTGAAACCGTTACAACCGGATCCAGGAAAGGTTTTCGTGATGTTCCACTTGAGACCATCTTTATTAATTCGGTGAAGCTACGCCAAGCTAGTGAGTAGCGTTACGTTCCAGCCTGGTTATAAAGCGAGAGTCTGCCCGCATTTCCTGTGAAAAAAGTTGTATGCCTACTTCCGTGTTGACGACGCAGGTGCTCATGTCAACCAGAGTGACTTCTCCGTTATCAGAAATCACGATCTTCCTGGGAAGAAAGTTCACCTTTGCTATACCCTCAAGGTGGAGCCGCAAGTAAATCTCATCTAATTGACTGATGAAATCCCGCTTGTGCAAAAGCTCATCTAAATCAATCTTGTCGCCGGGTGTACCCTGTTTGAAGGATTTAATAATTGCGTGAAAGTTTTCATTTCTATATTCATCAAGAAGTTGTGTGACACTCTTAATGTTTCTTTCTCCTGCCCTGCGTAACGCGTATATTTCAAGGTAGAAGTAGGATTCGTCCCAGATGTTGCGGGTAACGTTGCGAACCTTCAGGGCACATTCGACTCCGTCGGATTTAACCTGCAGTGTTCTGCAGGTGGTCGCTTGCGGGTGCAGGTCCAGAACGTATTCAAGATCCGGATTCAATTGATGCACGATGGCTGCAAGCTCATCAGGTGACTGGGTACGAATTGATAATGTCGCTGCAGACATAGTGCGCCTGTTCAGTATTTTATTGCGATAGACTGTAACCTGCCAGAGCCGAAGGCGCTTTTCAAGCGATTTAGGTACGGATACTGGTCAACTGAATCATGGGGTATCAGTTACTGTGAAAGTCTTGTGAAGATGAAAGAAAAATTTCTAATACTGATCGCATTTATTTTGGTCTGCCAGCCGGTCATTGCCCAGCCTATGGATAAGCCAACCCTGGTTGTGGTGATTGCGGTGGACCAACTCAGGCGCGACCGTTTGCACGATGATTTTCCAGGGGGTCTTGGCCGGTTGATTCGGCATGGGAAAGTGTTTGCTGCGGCTCGAACAAACCACGCGAATACCTCAACCTGTCCGGGACATGCTGTGATGTTGACCGGTGTCAACCCGGCAAAGGCGGGCATTCCCGGTAACCGCTATATTGACCGGCAATCCTGGGAAAGTCGCTATTGTGTTGACGATGACGACACTGCCAACCGTGTATTCGGCGCCGAATCAAATCGCTCCCCGAAAAATCTTCTTGTGACGACCCTGGGAGACTGGCTAAAGGCAGCAAACAAGAACTCCAGGGTTTTTGCAGTTGGAGGCAAAGATCGTTCAGCAATTATCCTGGGTGGCCATGACGCAGACGGTGTTTATTGGTTTGATTCATCCCAGGGGCTTTTTACGTCCAGTCGCTACTACCTTGACCAGTTGCCCGGGTACATTCGGGACTTTAACGGGAGTGAACCGTTGCAGGATGGTTTTCTATCCAGATTGCCAGAGTACTGGGAGCATGCGCCTGGCAACCTCAGGGAGGATGACTTTTCGGGAGAGAGCGATGAGTTTGGTCGTACAAGCGGCCATCCCATCAGGCGAGGTGCTCTGCAAGAAATAGCCGATCAGGTTTACCATTCACCTTTCGTGGATACCGCTTCCCTAGATCTCGCCCGCCTAGTAGTTGAGTGCGAAAGCCTTGGTCAGCGCGGCAGTATTGATCTGTTGGCAGTTGCATTATCAGCCTCTGACAGTATTGGGCACCTGTACGGTCCCTTCAGTGCGGAATCTGACGATGCTTTGAAGAATGTCGACCTGATGCTGGGGAAATTTCTTGCCTTTTTGGATGAAGCAGTCGGGAAAGGCAACTATGTTGTCGCACTTTCTTCGGATCACGGCGTAGCGGAAATACCCGAATGGAGCATTGAAAATGACAGATTACAATGCCCTGTTGCTTCCGGCCGGGCGAGTCAGTACATTCTGGGCGCCAAAATGTATTGGTACCTTTACCGGAACTTCACCTTTCCTTTCGGTAATCCAGCCAGCCTTGTAAAAAATAGCGCCTACAGTGTCAATTCATCCTATGCCAGAGAGCGAGGGATAGAACCTAACGATGTTATAGTGGGGATAAAGGTGCTGCTGGAAGATCAGCTATATGTAAAGCGGGCCTGGACCCTTAAGGATGTCATGGGGGACGACAGTGAGGTTGCGAGGCTCTATCGTAATTCTTATGTGGAGGGAAAGGGAGGTGATCTTTTTCTTCAGCTCGAGCCTTCATGTTTTCTCACAAGAAAAGGAGCCAGTCACGGTACCCCCTATGATTTTGATAGAGATATCCCACTAATTTTTTACGGGAAGGCAATTCCACCTGGTGTATCAGGTGAGATGGCTCACAGCGTGGATATTGCCACCACGCTGGCAGATTTTCTTGGAATACCCGCTCCCGCCCATGTCGATGGCAGACTCCTAATGCTGCGTTAGCTTGCGGCTGATCCTCTCAACCTCCACAGGCAGCGACCTTGCGCTATGATCGCTGGTACAAAGACCCATATCAGTGTGCTAATTAGGAAGGTATCCGCTAATATCAATTCAGTTTGGGCAGTGGGAGAAGTAATGATCAGTTTGCAGATCAACGGCGAAGATGTGGAAGTGGATGTGGATCCTAGTACACCTTTGCTATGGGTTTTACGTGACAATCTGAATATGACAGGGACAAAATATGGTTGTGGTATTTCCCAGTGCGGAGCCTGTACTGTATTGATGAACGGACAAGCAACCAAATCCTGTTCAACGTCAGTATCCCAGGCAGCGAAGTTTAATATCGTTACCATAGAGGGGTTGTCCATAGACTCTGACCACCCGGTTCAGAAAGCCTGGATTGAAGAGGATGTTCCACAGTGCGGCTATTGCCAGTCCGGGCAGATCCTGTCTGCGGTGGCTCTCCTCAACGATACTGCCAATCCGACTGATGAGGAGATTAACCAGGCGATGACCAATATCTGTCGCTGCGGTACCTACAAAAGAATTCGCAAGGCGATTCACCGGGTGGCACAGGAAAGAGGTGCTGATTAGTGAAACCCCTTATGGACAATAAGTTATCTCGTCGCACCCTTATCAAATCCACCGCGACTGCTACGGGCGGACTGCTACTAGCCTTTCATCTGCCAGCGTTCTCCAAGGCTCGCCCATTCGAGCACTATTCCGAGTCGGGGGAAGAGATCAATGCCTGGCTTGCGATTGATGCTGATGACACCATTACTATCCGTGTAGCGCAGGCTGAAATGGGGCAGGGTGTTTTCACCTCCATGCCTATGATTGTTGCAGAAGAGCTGGAAGCGGATTGGAGAAATGTCCGCGCTGAATATGCTGATACGAACCGCAGTATTCGGCAGGATCGTGTCTACAGGCGGACGAACACGGGTGGGAGTCGAGCGGTGCGCAGATCACGCGAATATCTACAGCAGGCCGGGGCTGAAGCAAGAGAACGACTGATCAAGGCTGCCGCTGAGCAATGGCTGGTTAGCCCGGATGAATGCTATGCAGACTATGGCAGGATTTATCACAAGGGCAGTGAGCGTTCGACTAATTATGGAGCAATCGCAGCTGCTGCGGCAAAAGTCAGTGTCGCCGGTGTCAGGATAAAAACACCAGAAGAATTCAACCTACTAGGACTGCCAACACCCCGTTTGGATGTGCCTGCCAAGGTGGATGGTACGGCAACCTTTGGTATGGATATTCGCCTTCCCGGTATGGTGTATGCAGCAGTAGTACATTGCCCGGTTCTCGGTGGTGAGGTTCGCAGTGTTCGATTTAATGCAGTTAGAAACCGGGCTGGTGTGCTCAAGTCCGTTCGAATGAAACGTTCAGTTGCGATAGTCGCGGAAAACTACTGGCAGGCAAAAACTGCTGTTGAAGCGATGCCAGTTCAGTGGGTTCTTGGCTCCGGAGAGAAGGCCTATTCCGAGACATTTAAGCGTGAATTTGTTGCTGAACTCGAAAAGGAAGGCAAGGTGCTTAAGGAATTCGGCGATGTTGCCGGCGCGATGGATGACGCGGAGAAATCCTTTGAATCGGACTATGTGGTGCCGTATCTGGCTCATGCCTGCATGGAACCGCTTAATTGTACGGTACATGTACAGGAGGACCGGGTTGATGTGTGGTTAGGTACTCAGTTTCCCGAATCTGCTTTGGCGGTTACCGCAGAAATTACCGGACAGCTGCCGGAGAATGTCTATATACATAATTGCTTCCTGGGTGGTGGGTTTGGCCGTCGCAGCAGCACTGACTATGTCGAAGAAGCGGTTCATATCGCTAAGGAGATCGGTAAACCAGTCCAGATGATCTGGTCCCGGGAAGAGGATATGCGCGGCGGGCATTACAGACCAATGGCTGCCATGAGATTCAAAGCGGGCTTTGATCTCGACAAGAATCTGATTGCTTATTCAAACCATTCGGTTACCCACTCAATATTGGCGGATCAAGGCCGTGCCAGTAAGGAGGTTGATAGCAGTTCAGTTTCTGGGCTAGTTGATATGCCCTACGAGGTTAAGCACAAGAAAATAAGCCATACAGCAAAAAACACTCACCTTACGAGTTGGTGGTGGCGTTCCGTAGGCCATTCGCAAAATGCCTACGCGATGGAGTGTTTCGTAGATGAAATGGCCCTCTCTTCCCGTATGGATCCAATTGCGTTCAGGCGAAAGCACTTGCCTGACAGGCCCGATCTGCTAAATGTCCTTGAAGTGCTGGAGAAGGAATCTGGCTGGGGTAAGCAAAATCTGCCCAGGGGTACGGCACAGGGAGTTGCGATTCATGAAAGTTTTGGCACTATTTGCGGGCAGGTGGCTGAGGTTACTGTCTCTGATAAGGGTGAGCTAAAGATTGAACGCATTGTCAGCGTCGTGGATTGTGGCAATTTGGTAAACCCTTTAACTGCGGAGATGCAGGTTGAGAGTGCCATCATGTACGGACTAACTGCAGCGCTGTACGGTAAGCTTACTGTTGAAAATGGAGTCGTACTTGAAGACAACCTGGACACCTACAGGATAGTAGCCATGGCAGAGGCTCCAGTGATCGAAACACACTTTGCCCTTTCCGGTGGCGACAAATGGGGAGGCCTGGGCGAGCCAGCTACACCACCTGTTGCCCCTGCTGTTTGTAACGCGCTGTATAAAATTACTGGTCGGCGAATTCGAATTCTGCCCATCAAGGACTATATGCTGCAAAGGGCGTGAGTAATGAATGGTATCGATTGTTTTATTGAGGGTTTTAAGCTCGTTCGAAAACCTGGTTTACGGCGATACATCATAGTCCCCACTGTTATCAATATTTTCGTTTTGGTGCTGTTAATAACCGTCAGCGTGTCGCAATTTGACTATTGGGTTGATGGTCTTATGGGGATATTGCCTGAGTGGATGTCTTTCCTGTCATGGTTGATCAAGCTGCTTGCGGTGTTGATTGTTGCGTTCCTGTTGTTTTATCTGTTTACGATCATCGCCAATATTATTGCCTCTCCCTTTAATGCCTTGCTGTCAATTAAAGTAGAAGAGCACCTGGTGGGAAAGATACCGGCATCTACAACTTCTATCTGGTTGATTATACCAAGAGCCTTTGCACGTGAGATTTCGAAACTGGTTTATTTTCTGCCCAGGCTAGCCGGTTTGCTGTTGGTCAGCATTGTCCCACTTGTCAATACCGCGGCACCTGTACTCTGGTTGCTGTTCGGTGCCTGGATGATGGCGATTCAATATACGGACTATGCGGCAGATAACAATGAGATTGGCTTTTCAGACCTCAGGCGGGGACTCGGGCGATCGCGATTGCAAACTGTCCTGTTTGGTACGCCTGTCTATCTTCTCCTGGCGATTCCTTTAGCCAACCTGATTCTCCTGCCAGTGGCTGTTGCGGGCGGCACGGTATTCTGGGTAAATAATCTGCGTGGAAAAATACTCAAACCAGTCTCCGGTGAGTCCTGTCCGTAAAAGGGTAAATTTTGCTATATATCACGACACAACATTAGCATCAGGTACAAACTGTACACTGGTAAAAGCTTCTCAAACTTTGACAACATGTTAACAACATTTATCTGCCGCCTTCATGAAATATATTCGCTAGCCAACCCGAAGTTGGAAAATGGACAAGAACAGTTAGTCAATGCTGTAGACCCTGGCAGCTGTTCCATAGAACATTGCATCTTTTTCATCTTCTGAAAAATCTGCAACAATTTTCTTCAGGCCGTTGTACAAGACCGGGTAGGAAATTGAATATTTGTCCACCGGGAAGTTACTTTCCATCATACAGCGGTCCGGACCGAAACACTCAATAGTGTGCAGGTAATACCTTTTCTGAGCTGAAACAAATTCATCCGATGTAGCAGGTGTGTCCCTGTTATGCCATCCGAAGCCATTATCCGGCATTGCAAGACCACCAATTTTGGCGACCACGTTTTCGCACCGGGCTATCTCAGCGATGTCCTTCTTCCATTGTTCAAAAATCTCTTCACGCTGACCTTCGTATGGTCCGACACCGAGGGGAGTGCCAAAGTGATCAAGGATCATCTGTGTATCAGGGCAGGCACGCGCCAGATCAGCAAAATCCCTGTTCTGGTGATGATAGTGCCAGGTATCGTATGTAAGCCCCATATCCGCAAGCACCTTCAGGCCTTCTCTGAATTCAGCCATTTGATATAAACCTTCTGGTCCACGACCTGCAATCATGAGCGCTTCCGGGTGAGGATCCCTTGCCCCTGCGTGGCGTACACCGCGAAACTTACCCCTGCCAAGTTCAATATGTGCCTCCAGGGGCTCGCGGGTCTGCTCACCGCGTGTGAGGTTTGTATGCCCGACGATTGCGGCAATCGTTGCATTGCCATTATCAGCCTCACTTGCATCTGCCTGCTCGGATACAAATTCTGTTTCGCCCAGTGATTTGAGATGGTTTGGACCCTCGGTTCGGTATTCGGCGAAGCATTCAACAAATACTGTTTTAACGACATTGTGCCCGGAACCCGTGTCCTCCCAGAGGTTTTCCAGCAGGTAGTCACTACCGGCAGGCTGTTTCCACAGATGATGATGCGGGTCAATGATGGGTCTCTGTGCATCAATGATTTCTTCTTCGACTAGATTCAGCCATTCAGCTGTCCCTGGGTTAATCATGAGTTTTGCCCCTTGTTTTTAAGTTGCCGGCGCGGCTGGATTATAGGCGTGTTTCTACCCCTATTGATGAAGCCACAAGTATTTAGCCAAGTGAAAGGTATTGCAACAAGGCCATTTTGGCTGGTTAGAGTGCCTGGAAATTGTAGTCATTTGTCAACCAAAGACTGTTTCATGCGTTATTAGTAAATATGTCGTGAAACGGGTGATTGGTTCGCGTAATCAACCCTGCCTGCGTACAGGATGTTGTGAGGGTACAATAAGGAAGTACACTCTAGCAGTTGAAGAATCGTGTCAGACGCCGCAGCCATGAATCGATTTCTAAGTGGCGTCGAAAAGAAGGCGTTTCACATAGCAAACCTGGCTGTAAAAGATGTGGATGAGGCAATGGATATCGTTCAAGACAGCATGATGACTCTGGTGCGCAGATACAGCGCAAAGAATGAGTCCGAGTGGAAGCCGCTATTCTATCGGATACTTAGAAATAGAATTACCGACTTTCATCGTCGTGCAGTGATTCGTAACAGGATAATGGGCTTCTTTCGTCTACCGAACAGTGAGGAAGATGGGGCGGGCCCTATTCTCCAGGCTCCGGCTGGTTATGCTGTGGAGCCAGCTTTTCAGGTTCAGATGCAGGCTACTTCCGAAAAACTAGGTAAGGCCATTGAGGTACTGCCAGGGAGGCAGCGGGAAGCTTTTCTGTTGCGAGTCTGGGAAGGGCTGAGCGTGCAGGATACGGCTCGCGCAATGAATTGTTCTGAAGGGAGTGTTAAGACGCACTACAGTCGTGCCGTGCACACCTTAAGAGAAGTGTTGGGGGATGATCATGAGCAGTGACCAGGATGCTAAACTTATTTCCCTTGCAAAACAGGCACTTGATGAGGACGTATCTGAGTTAGGTGAAGATATCCATCTCCGCCTCGCTGCTGCAAGGCGGGCTGCCGTTGCCGAAATGGATCGTCCGGTACTATTCCTTAAAGGCCCATGGTTGACCACAGCACCGGCTGCCGCAGGAATGCCTGCCACAGCAATGGCTGCCACAGCGATGGCTGCCTCCCTTGTGCTCGCAGTGGGTATCTGGAGTATGCGTTCAACAGTGCCTGAATTACCAGTTTACGGTGGTGAGGATGCACAACTGGCAGCACAAAATATGGATTTGCTGTCAGACATGGAATTTGTTGCCTGGCTTGTTATGGAAGAAGAGCCGAATGCGGGTTAGGGAGGTTAGCCTGGTGATATGCGCTATGTTGGGGCCGTTTGTGTCGGCGGAGGAAGTATCGACCCCCAGTATGGAATTCCTGGAATACCTGGGCAGCATGGTGGAAGAAGAAGGTGAATTGATGGGGCCCGAGGAGATAGAAGAGAGGATGGCAACAGTAGATGTGCAGATAACGCGCGATGAAGATCCAGACGCGCCACAGGTGACACAATGAAGCCATTCACATTACCAGTATTGCTTGCCTGCTGTTCTTTGATGGCAGGTTGCCCGAGTTATGGGGGCGAATGGGGGGAGCTGTCACCTGCTCAACAGCAAACGCTCACACCTCATCGAAATCAATGGGATGGATTGTCTGACGAGCAACGCGAGAATATGGCTCGTGGTGCCGATCGCTGGATATCCATGGATGCTGAGCAGCGCAGGTCCATGTCAGATCGATATGAGCGCTGGCAGGCATTGACGCCCGAAAAACGCCAGGACCTTACCCAAAAGCTTAGAACCTATAAACAGTTAGATCCCCTGCAACAGCGTCAATTGAAGGAACGATTTGGAAAGTTCAATAAGCTGCCGAAGGATCGTCAGGAGCAATTGCGGCAAAAATTTGAAAAGATGCCTGCGAAAGATAGAGCGAAGGCGCTGGAGCGGATGAAGGAGAGGGGACCGAACGGACCAAAGCATAGACGAAACATGGACAGGCCTCAGCAGAGACCTCCCCCTGGTCAACACCAGCGCAGGCAGCAGCCACAAAGAAGCAAACCCGGGGGGTGACCGCTATCCGGATCAGCCGACTGCCTTGTACACCTGTCGTTTGAATTCATGGCTGAATTCATGGTGGAAGCCGGGAAATCTCTGGGTAAAAATTAGCGCTGCTATTCCAGCCCTTGGAGAGATCCAGGTATGTGTGCCTGCCAGTCCACCCCAGTGAAACTCATCGATTGCTTCAACTGGTTCGCCTTCCAGTGGTGCCCTCTTAATTGCCAGGCCTAGTCCGAATACAGTGTTTGGCATAAACCAGTCAGCAGGGCACTGTACCTCTATTCCTTCTGGAAGCTGGTTTGTATGCATCAGCGCGACCGTTTCAGGTTTCAGTAGCTGTACATTACCCAGGTTACCCTCACTTACCAGCATTTGAATAAACCTCGTGTAGTCTGCGATGGTTGAAACCAGGCCGGCACCCCCGGAACAGAGTGCTTTGGGTTTGAGGAAGCCACCGAGAATATCTTCCGGTGCAACGGCCAGACCCGGGCTCATTGGGTCCAGTGGGTTCTTCGGTACATAGTTGGTCGCCAGTCGCCCATGTTCTATTTCAGGCACATGGAAGCCAGTATCCGCCATGCCAAGGGGAACAAAAATATTTTCGCTGAGATATTTATCGAACGGTCCGCCGGACCATATCTCCACAAGGCGAGCAAGTACATCGGTTGAAATGCTGTACTGAAAACGTGTTCCTGGCTGAAAGGCAAGCGGCAACCGGGCAAGCTTGTCCACCATTTCTGACAGGGTTGAATGGGGGTCAAGAATCTCACATTCGTTGTACAGTGTATCTACCGGTGACTCTGAAAATATACCATATGAGATTCCTGCCTGGTGCGACATTAGCTGCCTTATAGTTGGTAGCGTCTGGAGGCCTTCTGTTTCCGCTGGGTCTGTTGCCCCTTTTTTGAGAACCCTGATATTTTTGAACTGTGGCAGATACTTTTCCACAGGGTCATCCAGCGAGAACTTGCCATCTTCATACAGGGTCATGGCGGCAACGGAGGTGATGATTTTGGTATTTGAAAAGATGCGAAAAATCGTATTGTCATGGATTTCAGTTTTTGACGCGGTGTCCGCAAAACCCCAGGCCTTTTTGTCAATAATCCTGTTATCTTTCAGGATCACTGAAATAGCACCAGCCAGAAGCCCCCTGTCCACAAAGTCCTGCATCGCAGTGTGCATGGCAGAAAAATTGAACGGGTTATTCACCACTGTAAGGTCGGTGTTAACTTTCAGGAATCCTCACTGATAACGGGGTAGGACTGGAAGGCCAGGGGTACTTTCTGATGGTGCTTTTTAGTATCCAGGAAATATTTTTTATCTTTTTTACGACGAATCTGCATACGTCGGTCCGGGACCATGGCACCTGTCCTGGGTGGTCGCCGATATCTTAGTCTCCTTTCCCCCTTCGTTCGCAGTTCATCGTAATCAGGTTCATTTTCATCGGGCATCTCCTGTACATAGCACTCACATCCGGCCTCCGACACCTTGATCATGAATTCCATCGCCTTTTCTTCAGTGATGTTGTTCTTGATTACGAATTCCCTACCTGAGAAAAGTAAATCTACTCTTTGTGTAGCCAGGTGAAATAGCTTGCCAAATCTTTTTTTGGCTGTAGCAGAGTCGAATTCCCCGGTAAGGGAACCGTCAAAGACTACTCTGAATAAATCTTCGCTCATGAGAAGGGTTGGTACGATGAATATAAGACAGTATATCAGCTAACGCATATTAGGGAATTGCTGGCTGGTCCTTTTAGTGAAGTCGTCCTGAAACTTTTTGGTACAGTCTGTAATGCTCAGTCGGTCCTTGACGAGGTGCATCCCTGGGGTACCCTTTTCCAACTGGGTTATACTCAAACAAAATATTGTTATTTGTTTTGGAGGAAAGCATGAAAGGTACTGTGCACTATGAAAAGCACAATGAAATAGCATTACTGAGTATCGATAATCCGCCGGTAAACCCGCTCTCATCGGGTGTGCGTCAAGGATTATATGATGGCGTGACGACTGCGCTAGCGGATGATGGAATTAAGGCGATTGTCATTACGGGCATGCATCGTGCATTTATAGCTGGAGCGGATATCAGTGAATTTGGTGCTGCTGCAACTGAGGGAATGAGTTTGCATGAAACGATACACAAAATGGAAGCCAGCAGTAAGCCGATCATTGCCGCGATCAATGGGACTGCTTTCGGTGGCGGGCTTGAAGTCGCCCTGTGCTGTGATTACAGAATCGCGGCTGCTACCGCTCCCGTCGGATTGCCGGAAGTGAAGTTGGGCCTGTTACCCGGTGCGGGAGGAACGCAGCGACTTCCGAGATTGATCGGTGCAAAGGCTGCAGTCACGGCCATTGTTTCGGGAGATCCTATACTTGCACCCCAGGCGCTGGAGAAGGGCATCATAGACAGGATAGCGGAAGGTGATATTGTCAATGCCGGGATTGAATATGCGGAGGAAATTGTTGCTGCCGGAAGTGCTACCCGCAAGATCAGGGATATGGATGAGAAAGTCGTCGCTGATCGTGGTGACAATTCAGTGTTTGAAACTGCAGCCGCACAAATTGAAAAAACACATCGGAATCAATTTGCGCCGACACAGATACTTAAGTGCGTGGAAGCTGCAGTAAATGCTGACAGTTTTGATGAGGGTCTCAAGGCTGAAGCCAGGTTGTTCGCTGAGTGTCTCTCCCATCCTCAGCGAGAGTCATTAATTCATATATTTTTTGCAGAACGGGCAGCCAATAAAATACCTGACCTCTCCCGGGAAACCGAACTGATTGAAATAAACAAGGGTTCCATAATCGGAGCGGGCACCATGGGTGGTGGAATCGCGATGTGTTTTGCTAATGCAGGGATACCGGTCCGCCTGTATGACAATGATCCTGAAAACCTGCAGCACGGGCTTGAGGTTATTGAGGGAAACTATGCGCGAACCGTTTCGCGCGGTCGCTTGTCCCAGAACGATATGGATAGTCGTATGTCTCTCATTATACCGACTGAAGATTTTGATGAGCTTGGTGATAGTGATGTGGTAATTGAGGCTGTTTATGAAAACCTCGACCTGAAGAAAGAGATCTTTACCAGGCTGGACAAGGTCATGAAGCCCGGCGCGCTACTTGCAACAAATACTTCTGGGTTGGATGTAGATGCCATTGCGGCCGTCACTTCCAGGCCTGAGCTTGTTTGCGGAATGCACTTTTTCAGCCCTGCCAATGTAATGCGGTTGCTGGAGGTTGTTCGAGGAAAAGAGTCCACACCAGTAACCCTTGGTACTGCCATGGCACTTGGCAAGAGGCTTGGAAAAGTTTCGGTAATGGCAGGTAACTGCCCGGGTTTTATCGGCAACCGTATGCTGGCAGGCTACCGGCGCCAGGCAGAATTGATGATCCTGCAGGGAGCTACACCTGCACAGGTAGATAGTGTGTTGTATGGGTTTGGTCTTGCCATGGGGCCATTTGCGATGACCGACATGGTTGGTCTCGACCTTGGCTGGCGGGCTCGCAAAATGATTGGAGGCTCTAATGAGGTGACCGTACGAATCCAGGATGAACTCTGCGAGATGGGTCGTTATGGGCAGAAGAATGGTAAAGGGTACTACCAGTATGCTGAGGGTGACCGAACGCCCTTACCGGATGCTGAGGCGGACGAAATCATTGAGCGAGTCGCGACCGAAGTTGGTTTCGAAAGAAGAGAGTTTGGCGATGATGAGATCTTAAAACGGTGCATCTATGCAATGGTAAACATTGGCGCCAAATTGCTGGAGGAGGGACATGCCCTGCGAGCTGGGGATATTGATACCGTTTACGTCAACGGGTATGGATTTCCGACCTATGTTGGTGGTCCTATGTGGTATGCCGATACCCAGGGGCTTGATGGGGTTTTAGCAGATATCCAGTCCTACTTTGAGGAAAGCGGTGACGATGTCTGGAAACCGGCTGAACTGCTAAAGAAACTGGTGGCTGATGGTGACAACTTTGCCGCTCTGGATGCGTGATTTGGTTTCAAAATAAAAGATCGCGCTAGGCTAAAGCTCCCTCCAGTGAGTGTGCGCCCTGGATGAAGCTCAGCTGGTTCCTATCTATTAATTACAATTCGAGCGCTCCTTCCTAAGTGATTGTTTTATATGGCTATATATCACGACACGACCATAACTTCAGGCATGTAAAACAACCGAAGGGACTAGCCCGCCCGATATGCGGATCCGGACGAACTGGCTAAACATTGGTGAAATTCCCCAGCAAAAAGTGTTTTTGGCTAGTAACATGGTTGGGAAATCAAAATACTGCTATAAAAACAAAGACTTATGCTATTGGCATAGTTCCTGCTCAACAGATATCAACTGTTGATTGAGGAAAGATGATGAATGTACGATTGAGCAAACCACGCAAGGTGATTTACCTGCTAGTTGGTGGCCTGTGCCTCACACTGGGTGTTATAGGGCTGATAATTCCAATTATTCCCGGCGTCTTGTTCCTGCTTGCGGCGATCTATCTCCTGAGCCGTGGATCCCAAAGAATCAAGCGGTTCACCGAGAGCAATCCGCGGGTTCTGCATATGCAGAAACGGATGGATCAGTTCGGAGAAGTCAATGCCGCCGATAGATTCCGTCTCGCGGGCTGGATGGCACTGGGTGCAACGGTCCAGAGTTTTCGAGTAATTGGAAACGGTTTTTCACGGGCAGTCAGAACCGTGGGTCGAAGCGTTTCATAGGTCCACATTTCATGAAGGCACCTTTGATCAGTATACTGAATGTGACTATGTGAGTTGAGTTAGCCTTCATGCCAAAACAGAATTTTCGCCTTCCGGCCGGCAGGGTCGAGTACCTTGATATTGATTCCGCTGCCCTAAGAATTAACGTGCTTGGTGATCCTGCTCGCCGCTCCGTGGCTGTTTACCTGCCAAAAGGATATGACCAGTCTGCTGAAGACTATCCGTTGCTGGTTGATATTGTAGGTTTCACCGGGAGTGGTTTGGGCCATATTGGTTGGAAAGCATTCGCAGAAAGTGTACCGCAAAGGATTGATCGATTGGCTGAAGAGGGAAAGATGGGAGACGTAATCGTTGCCCTTCCAGATTGCTTCACATCGTTAGGTGGTAACCAGTACATCAATTCGTCGGCCATGGGAAACTGGGCGGATTTCCTCACCAGGGAAATGATCCCCGCACTTGAAAACAAGTTTCGCCTGAAACCTGGCAGGCAGCACAGGGCGATTTTTGGAAAGTCCAGTGGCGGCTATGGTGCGATGATTCACGGCATGCTGTATGCGGATACATGGGGTGCCATCGCCTGCCATTCGGGAGACATGGACTTCGATTTATGTTACCGCGGCGATATGGCTGGCACTTTGATGCAACTTGCCCGATATGAGAATGGCGTGGCGACCTTCATGGAGAAAATACAGTCCGGCAGGAAAGTAGCTGGATCCGATATGCATCTGCTGATGAATCTGGCAATGGCCGCAACCTATGATCCTGACCCAGAGCAGCCTTATGGTGTGCGGTTGCCGGTGACCGATACTACCTGTGAAATAATTGAAGAGCGCTGGGCGAACTGGCTGGCCTGGGACCCTGTAAGGATGATTGAGCGAACGGATGTGCAGGAAAACCTCAGGAGTTTGCAGGGGCTGTACATTGACTGCGGCTCAAGCGATCAATATAAACTGGTCTTTGGTGCAAGGCAGCTGGTGAGGCGTCTGGAGGCGCTTAATATTGTTCACCAGTACGAGGAGTTTGCCGATAATCACTCCAGTGTTGATTATCGTATGGATGTATCGTTGCCCTTCCTGTACGAGATGATCAGCTAAAGAGGGAAGTTTCCTCCCCTGGTTACTGGAGTTTGACCAACAGGTTGCTGAAAAAGTGCTTTCCTGCACTTTTTCAGGGTCGCGGGCCTCAGCCCGCTCGCGACAAATCAACAACTTACGTTGTTGGTTTGCGGTCGATACATCCATGTATCGGTCTAACATTTGCTTTTCAGCAGCATGCTAGACCGCGTCGAGAAGTTCTATCCCTGGTGCTTCTGCGAAACAGGCGCCAAGTTTGGCACCGATGGTTTTCATATGATCAGTGGCGCCGTGGGCATCAAATGCTGCCTGGTCGGCATACTGCTCAAGAACGACGTAGGTGGTCTCACTTTCGCGTGAACGGTGTAGCGAGTAGAAGTTCACACCAGGTTCGTTAGCAGTAACAGCACTTTTAAGTTCCGCAAATGCTGCTTCGAATTCCTCGTTCTTGCCTTCCTGAATCTCTAATCTAGCGACAATGCCAATTGCCATGGGTCTCTCCCGTGAAATCAAATTGAACGCGCATTCTGTGGATGCTGGCGTTGTGAGTCAACCATCAATATGAT
>PBRP01000132.1 GCA_002726655.1 Gammaproteobacteria bacterium | reverse complement strand
TCCAGCATTTCACCCGTTAGTGCGGTGATAGCGATCGGTACATCCTGAATATTTTCTGATGTACGCTGTGCGGTGACGACCACCTCTTCAAGCTGTCCGCTGTCTGCAGCGCTCGCCGCAAGCGGAATTGCCAGAGCAAAACTGATGAAAGAAATGATGAAAAATCTTGAGAATAGTGCGTGTAGTTTGGGCGAGAAATCGCCACTTTCTGAAGCTCTAATAACCATAGTTTTCCCCTAGCTACGTATAGTTGCAACATAAGCACAATACATTGAGACTGTGGTGCATGCAACACGTCCTTTTATTACAGAATAATGAACTGTGCCTTCAGTACTAATCTATCGAAATAGTTTAAATAGACAAACTGTCCCTCGATATATGAAACAGGTACACTGTCCCCGGAAATGCGGGTGTAGCTCAGTTGGTAGAGTCCCAGCTTCCCAAGCTGGCTGTCGCGAGTTCGACCCTCGTCGCCCGCTCCACTAAGTGATTAAAATCAGGGGTCTGAGGATAATGACAACATTCTGGCCCGAATACTTATTGCATAAATCGGGAGATACCCATGCGATCCAGGCCTCAAACTTTTAGTCCCCTGCTAACGCTGCTACTCTTTTTTTCTGCTGCCCCCACACTGGTGTCGGCTGCCGGTTTTCAGGGTAGAGTAGGTGCCGATGCAGACACGCCCATTGTTGGCGCAATGGTCACTTTCCGTTTTGGCTCACCATTTCAGGAGCGTACCGTTTTTACAGGCGAGGATGGTAGTTACCAGGTTTCAGGCCTGCCAGCGGCCACTGAATACAAGATCAGGGTCCGGCGCATTGGCTGGGAGGACTTCCTCGCCAGTGAATCGACCACGGAGGCCGGCAGCGACTCGCTGGATTTCACCATGGTGCAGCACACTGATATGGCCAAGGTGGCGGCACAGCTCCCCGCATACCACTGGTATGCCCTGGTGCTCGAGAAAGTGACTAATGAGGTTGACCGTGAACAACTGGTGCGCCAGTGCAATATGTGCCACCAGCAGGGCAATGCAGCAACCCGCTTACAAAGACCGGCCGAAGAATGGGATAAGGTCCTGTCGCTGATGGCGCGCATGGGCGGGGGACTCACCATGGAATTCAGGGAGAAGATCCCAGAACTGTTCAACTCCGCCTACGATCCGAAGACGGCAGTCCCCAGGTTGACCAAAGGTTTTGGTGAGCCAGGTTTCGCACCGCCACCCAGTGCGGAAGTGCGGCAGTCAGTCATTGATGAATATGAATTGGGCGGACGTTCTTCAATGCAACATGACATGATCGTTCATCCGGATGGCTACGCCTACTCCGTTGATATGAGCACTGACACACTGTTCCGGCTGGATACATCAGTACCGGGTGGTGAGCGAACAGCTTTTGCTATTCCGGCCGGAGACGAGCAGTTGGGAGGTATGATGGATAGCGGTGCCCTGCCTTCGAATTCAAGTATGCGGGTTGGTCCCCACTCGCTGCAGGCCGCGCCAAATGGTGATATATGGCTCACCCTGGCGGTTGCCAACAAGCTGGCAATATTTGATACGGTAGAAGAGAGTTTTGTCATGGAAGATCTGCCCGGTGGTATCTTCCCGCATACGGTTCGTTTTGATGATAAGGGTCGCGGCTGGTACACGGTTGCTGTTTCCAATCATGTTGGTATGTATGACCCCAAGACAGGTCAGCATGACTTGATCCGGGTTCCCGCAAGGGATTTTGGTGAGGAGGTCATGTTACGCATGCTCCCCATCATGATGTGGCTTGGTCAGTGGATTGATCTGACGGAAATGGCCAGCACCAGTGAGGGCCTTGACATACCTTTCCCCTATGGCATTGATATAGCCCCTGATGGTGGCGTCTGGTTCAGCCAGCTGAATGCCCATAGGATAGGGCGTATCGATCCTGACACTTACGAGGTCAAGGTGATCGACACACCTTTTTCAGCACCGCGGCGAATGCGTTTTGACTCGAAGGGCATGTTGTGGATTCCCGGGTTTTCATCCAACCTCATCTCAAAGTTTGATCCTGAAACAGAGGAGTTTGAACACTTTGAATTACCGGCCGAGCTTCTTGGTGCAGATGCACCCTATACGCTCAACGTTGATCTCAAAACGGATGATGTATGGGTTTGCGGCACAAACAGTGACAGTTTGATCCGCTATCAGCAGGATAAAGGCAAGTTCACCATCTTCCCCCTGCCAACCCAGGTGACCTATTCGCGTGAAATTGATTTTTCTGCTGATGGTGGTGTCTGGACTTCGAATTCGAATGCACCGACCTGGCAAATTGAGACCGGGATGCCTCGGATAATCCGCTTGGATGTTGATGGGCAGATTGATGTACCCCAGGTCAGTTTCAATCCGTAGCCGGGCAGCGTTACTTCTATCCGTTCAGCTTCTGTTGCTGGCAGGCTGCTCGAACCCGGAAGCAGAAGAAGCAAAACAGCAGGCAGAACTGGACAAGAGGGGTCTGGAGCTTAGCGCCTACCTGCTCGATCGGGATGTGCAAACCGAATTGCAGGAAGGGTTGGCGGTACATCTAGCCTTCGGGGCAGAGGCGGATCTGGATCTGTATGTCACCGATCCACTGCTGGAGACTGTCTATTTTGCTAACCGGAAGAGTAAGTCCGGGGGGGAGATATCAGATGATATTCGCTGTGGGACAGATGAAATAGGGGTTGAGGAAATTCGCTTTATCGCACCAATGCCAGGTCGATATCGAATTGGCATCGACTATCCAAGCAGGTGTGCTGACGAGATAAAAAAGGCAGCCTATGCGCTATCAATTCAACACGATGGCAAGAGACAGGAGGCACATGGTTCTGTGTCGTTGCAGCGGTTTGACGTTATCGCATTGGAATTTGAAATTGAGTAGAAGAGAGGAATCGGCCATGGCCAATCAAAAGAGTAAGGCAAAAAAAGGGGCCTGGTATCTGGCCTTGTTGTTTTCGGCATGTTTGATTACCGAGGCATCAACCGCACAGGATATTGAGGCGGGCAAAGCGCTGTTTCAAACCAATTGCGCGACCTGCCATGGAGAAAAAGGGGATGGCAATGGTCCAGCTGCAGAAGCATTGATGTTGAAGCCTCGCGACTTTGCCCTGGCGGCCTTCAAATTTGATACGGATGCTGACTGGGTACGTGGTGCCGATGCGGATCTTGCCAATGTCATCAGAAATGGCGCCGCTGCCTATGGCGGTTCCCAGGTGATGGCGCCCTGGGGTCAGCTCAGTGACCAGGAAATTGGGAATCTGGTCAGTTTCATCAGGTCGCTTGAATGAGTGTAGGCGTTTGGGAGCCCGGTAACCCTAGTTCAGTTTCACCTGAGCAGATTGTTGCGGTTGTTGAACAAGCCCGGCAGGTTGACGTCGAACAGCTGAAATTGAATTGTGATGAAGCTTTTGTCGCTGACCATGCCTGGATGATGAAACTTGAAGAAAGTGAATGGCGTTCAGCTGAATCACTTTCTGCCGAAGACCTGGTCGGTCTGATTCGGTTTTTCACCCTGGCTGAAATGCAGTTACAGGGCTGGGAGGCAGGCTCAAAGAATCCAGTCATCTATCTCGTTCGGATGCTTAAGTCGCGCGGTGAATTTTCCGCAGAGCTGCGGAAGTGGGTTCGCGCCAATACGGATAATCGTTTTCTTCCCAATGGTGCTGCCCTCTGAGGCGCTATAAGACTACAGGCTTTCGAGTATAATGCGCACTCTTACGCAGGGTGGGTCCGATGAGAAGCGCAACAATTGATCGAAATACGCTTGAAACACAGATCAGTGTAACGGTGAACCTGGATGGAACCGGCGAGAGGTTCTTCAATACAGGGTTGCCGTTTTTAGAGCACATGCTGCACCAGGTAGCGCGTCATGGTCTTATTGACCTGACTGTAAATGCGACGGGTGACCTGGAAGTTGATGCCCACCATACGGTTGAAGATATTGGCATAACCCTCGGTCAGGCCATTAAGGATGCCGTCGGTGACAAGGCCGGTATCCGCCGCTATGGCCATGCATACGTTCCGCTGGATGAAGCACTTTCCCGGGTGGTCATTGATTTCTCTGGACGCCCCGGGCTCGAATATGATGTAAGCCTAATGAATCCAGCCGCTGGTGACTTTGATGCGGAATTGTTTCATGAGTTCTTTCAGGGGTTTGTCAACCACGCCAAGGTAACCCTGCACATTGATAACCTCAAGGGCTCAAATGCACATCACCAGATTGAAACTGTTTTCAAGGCGTTTGGGCGTGCGCTTCGCATGGCGCTGGAAACTGATCCGGGGATGAGAGGAGGGACGCCCTCCACCAAGGGATCGCTCTAATGAAAATTATCCCTGCTATTGATTTCAAGGATGGCAAGGTAGTTAACCTCAAGCAGGGTCGCCTGGATCAGACGACGACCTATTCTGAAGATCCCATTGGCATGGCAGAAACCTGGGTCAATCAGGGTGCAGAGCGATTGCATCTTGTAGACCTTGATGGCGCCTTTGCCGGGAAGCCAGTCAACCAGGAAGCAATTTCCGCGATCGCCGGCAATCATCCCGATCTCGTCATTCAACTTGGCGGTGGCATCAGAAGTGCTGAGATAATCGAGGGCTATCTCGAGGCTGGTGTTGACCTTGTCATTATCGGCACGAAAGCCGTGGAAGAGCCAGAATTCGTTGGTGAGATGTGCAGACGATTTCCCGGACACATTATGGTTGGCCTGGACGGACTACACGGCATGGTCGCCAAGAGTGGCTGGTTGGAAGTGACGGAAATTTCGGTAAAAAGCCTGGCGATGCTCTTTGATGGCGATGGCATTGAAGGCATCGTGTACACGGATATAGGTAAAGACGGCATGATGGGCGGCATTAACCTGCATGCTACTAAAGCATTGGCCGAAGATTTGTCTGTACCGGTTATTGCCTCGGGTGGTGTTACGGATCTGAGTGACATAGAAGCACTGCTTGAAGTTGAAACGAGAGTCTCAGGCGGTATAACAGGCGTGATCACAGGCCGCGCGCTTTATGAAGGTACGCTTGACCTGGTTGAAGCTATAGCACTGTGTAAAAAAGGGTCTTTACTCTGACCCCGTACTGGAGGCTGAGGCCATCCCGTTAGCCAGCAGCAGGTTGTAGGGTTGCTGAATCGCTATCAGGTTGGAAACAGGGATAATTTTTATGCCTTCCTGCTGTAAATGAGGAATGGCCATTTCCAGGTAAGTCAGGGTCTCCTGGTAGGGATGACCGATGGCTATACCGGTGCCCTTTATTTTTGCAAGGTCTATGAGCTTCCTGAATTGTGTGTGTATGGCATAGATAGACCTGTCGTTGTCGAGGAAAACATCCCGGCTGCTGGTGAACAGGTTCTTGTTTTTTGCAACTCTCGAAGCCACCGTCTTGTGCGTAGTCCTCGAGTCAACGAAGAAAAGCTGTTTGGACTTTATTTCCTCCATCAACCACTCCATTGGTCGTGATTTCTGGGTCAGAAAACTACCCATATGATTATTGATCCCGGTCGCGTGCGGTACCCTCGAAATAGCTTCGGATACAGCCAGCTTAAATTCGGGATGGGTCAGGTCATTAGTCAGTCCACCGGGTCCTATGGGCATGTCATGGAGATTCTGCATCGGCAGATGGACCATGACTTCTTTGCCCGAATTATGGACGGTTTGAGCCAGCCTTGTTGCGTGGGTGCTGTAGGGCAGAATTGAATAGGTCACCGGGGCTGGTAGTCGCAGCGCTCTCAAGTCCCGGTTATAGTTATTACCCAGATCGTCCAAAATGATCGCGATGTAAACAGGGTGCGTGTAACCGGTGGTAACAGCTTGATCTACTTTAGGGGTTTGGTCTGCTTTAGAGGTTTGGTCTGCTTTAGTAAAAGGGGCAGTTACCAGTAGGAGAAGAAATATTCCAGCCGTTGACCGAGTAACATCAAGCAGTATTCGCTGCCACTCTCTCACCAGAGGTTTATCCCTGCGGTTGTTTTGATTTCCTTGCTAGTATATTCAAACCTTTGAGTAATACCAGCGCTTCGTTGAGTTGATAGTCCTGGCTAGCCAATTCCACATTCTCTTTCGCCGGCTTGTTATCATTTTCGCCCTCGACGTTGGTCAGATGTCCCGGTAAATCCTTTTCCTTCACTCGCCATGGGTTGCTCTTCAACTTTGTCACAGTCGAGCGATCCACCCAGATGTCGGGAACGATTCCCTCCGCCTGTATTGAACGGCCGCTGGGCGTAAAGTACAAGGCGGTGGTGAGCTTAATCGCCTTTTCATTATTGAGAGGCAATATTGTCTGCACTGACCCTTTGCCAAATGTGTTGGTTCCCATGATGACAGCACGGCCATGATCCTGCAGTGCGCCGGCCACAATCTCAGAAGCAGAAGCGGTGCCCTCATTGACCAGAACCACAATAGGTACACCATCTGTTGCGTCGGGTGTCGTGGCATTGAATTTGAGATCGGTATTGCTGAGTCTGCCGGATGTATATACGAGTAATCCTTCTGATACGAAAATATCTGATACTTCGACTGCCGATTGAAGAACGCCGCCGGGATTGTTACGCAGGTCAATGATCAGGCCGGACAATTTGCCTTCTTCTACCAGTTTCTCTACTGCCTTTTCGACTTCTGTGCCCGTCTTGCTCTGGAATTGAGCTATTCGCAGGTAGCCAAAGCCATCTTCCAGTAAACGGTGCCGGACGCTGGCAACCTGTATGATCTCACGGACAATGACCAGTTCCTTGGGAACGGATTGACCTTCTCGAACGATCGTTAATGCTAATTCGGTACCAGCTTCACCACGCATGGCTTCAATTGCTTCTCCCAGGCTCATCCCCTTGACCGGCTTATTGTCAAGTTCAATGATCAGGTCCCCTGGCTCGATTCCAGCCTTTGCAGCTGGCGTGTCATCCATTGGTGAAATTACCTTGACGAAGCCATCTTCCATTCCGACTTCCAGGCCAAGGCCGCCATAGTTCCCTGTGGTTGTTTCCTGAAGGTCAGAAAATGAAGATCGGTCAAGGTAGGCGGAATGTGGGTCCAGTTGTGACAGCATGCCCTTTATTGCGTTTTCGAGGAGTGTCCGATCATCGATTTCTTCAACATAGGCGCTGCTGACCCGATCAAATGCCTCAGCGAATACTCGTAATTCGTTGATGGGTAACCTCGGGGGTAGTGTTGGATCCACATCGCTGGTCGGGTTTTCAGATGCCATGGTCTGCATAGTGAGCAGAACAGGCACGATGGGAAGTAGCTTCTTCAGGTAGTGCATTCAGATTCCTCGGTTACGCGGCGCGTTTTGAGCGCGCCATGCACCATGATTGTGGGTCTGCAGTTTTGCCGGCGACCCTGATTTCAAAATAGAGTCCAGGGTTTTTCTGACCACCACTATTGCCCACGGTAGCAATAGTTTCCCCGGCGGTGACCCAGTCGCCCGTCACCCGATATAGTACTTGATTGTGCCCGTAAAGGCTCATGTAACCTTCGCCATGGCTAATGATCATGATCAGTCCGAAACCGCGCAGCCAGTCAGAAAAGACAACCCTTCCATAGTGTACAGCGTAGACAGGATCTCCCTCCGGGGCATTAATGAACACACCGGTCCATCTGAGTTTCCCCGCGTTGCGCCGGTTTCCAAACCGGTGAGTGATTTTGCCCGCTACCGGGAGCAGCAGCTGTCCCTTCAGGGATTCAAAAGGAACTGCAACGGCGGGTGTGGACAGATTTGCGACACCGTCCTGGATGCGTTGGATCAGTAGTTCCAGTTGCTGCCGGTCGGCAACCAGCTTCTCAATTTCCTTTCCCGTCGTAGAAATTTCTTTCGTTAGTGCTATGAGTATTTTACGTTTCTCCTTCTGGACAGACAGCAGGCCTGATCGCTGGCGCTGTAGCCTGCTCCTGTTTTTTACCAGAATTTGGTTTTCTTCATCTATCAGGCCGGCGACGTTCTGCAATTGCATGATAGTTTTGCTGTAAGCCTCTATCTGCTCCGCTCTGGCCCGGTTGAAGTAATCGTAGTAAGTCAGCATTCTCGATATCTGGTTTGGATCTTCCTGGTTTAACAGGATTTTCAGGTACTCCTGGTCACCAATTTTGTAAGCAGCGCGGATTTGATTGGCGATGTACTGCTGTTGTTCTGATTTTGCCCGCTGAAGTTCTTTCTGCTTATCTAATAGTCGCCCAATCTTGTCTTCACCCCTGGACAGGTCAGATTCAATTGTCTGGATTTTTTTAAGCAACTCGTTAATGCTTTTCTCGTTAGACTCGAGGTTACTCTCCAGATTTGATTTTTCTCCGTGAGTTCTATCAAGCATATCTTTGAATTTGCTGATTTCAGACTCAAGTTCCTGCAGCTTCTTTTCCAGCTCCGCCGGGTCCATTTTCTGATCCGCGGTGGCAGGGACCATGGTGAACATTGATAGTGTTAATAGAAATACAAGAAGTCGTATCATGGATTGTTTCTACCCTGTGACGCTGAGATGCTTATCGATAGCGCTATTCCATTGCCGTGACTGGTCATTCGCAGTTTGCCTCGCATTCTATGGTGGCAAGGGAGGTGCCCGTCATCTCCTCCGGCTGCTCCAGGTTCATGAGTGCTACCAGTGTCGGGGCAATATCGCAGAGTGTACCCCCGGTAGTCTTAAGGGCAACCTTTTTGCTGCCCGCATAGACCAGTGGTACCAGTTCCGATGTGTGGGCTGTATGAGGCTGTCCCGTCGTTTCGTCCCTCATTTGCTCCAGGTTGCCGTGATCAGCTGTTATGAGACAGTGCCCGTCTTGTGACTCGAGCGCAGACAGGACTCTGGCGAGGCATTGATCAACACATTCTGCAGCGCTGGTTGCTGCCTCCAGGTCTCCCGTATGGCCAACCATGTCGCCGTTTGCGTAGTTGCAGATGATAAGGTGGTGCTTTCCGGATTCTATCGCCTTAACGAGTTCGTTGGTAACTTCGGCTGCACTCATTGAAGGTTGCAAATCATAGGTGGAGACTTTTGGTGATGGAATGAGAATACGGTCTTCGTTAAGAAAGGGGTCTTCCCGGCCCCCAGAGAAAAAGAAAGTCACATGGGCATATTTTTCTGTTTCAGCGAGACGAAGCTGGTGAAGGCCGTTCTTGCTTATTAGTTCCCCAAGGCCATTTTTAAGGTCGAGGGGAGCGAATACTGCAGGTGTCTCAATTTCGTCTGAGTAGTGTGTCAGGGTGATGAAGCTCGATAGCCGGGGATGATTGCGGCGAGCAAATCCGGTGAAATCAACATCGGTAAATGCCCGGGTAATTTGTCGTGCGCGATCAGAGCGAAAGTTCATAAAGACGACGGTGTCCTGATCACTCATGCTGATTGGTTGCCCGGAAATGAGCAGGCAAGTTGGTTTCACAAATTCATCAGTCTCACCGCGATCATAGGCGTTTTGTAATGCCTCCCTGGGGGACTCGGCTGTGTAGTCAGATATCCCATGGGCTAGCAGGTCGTAGGCAGCTTCTATCCTTTGCCAGCGATTGTCCCGGTCCATTGCATAATAACGACCGACAATTGATGCGATACCACCGTCACCGTTTTGCTGGATATATTCGTCTAGCTTTAGCAGGGAATCCATTGCGGATTTAGGTGAAACATCCCGACCGTCTAAAAAAGCATGCATATAAACAGTCTTGACGCCATTATCGAACGCCATCTTAACGGCTGCATGAATGTGGTCTTCGTGACTATGCACGCCGCCGCGGGAAAGGAGGCCAAAAAGGTGTAGTGATCTGCTATTGCCAGCCAACTGTTGGAACCTTGATGCCAGCAGGTCGTTGTCAAAAAAACTCTTATCAGCTATCGCATTGTTGATGCGGGTAAAATTCTGTTCGATTATTCTGCCTGCACCAAGGCTCATGTGACCCACTTCCGAGTTTCCCATTTGCCCGTCTGGCAGACCCACATCCAGCCCGGAACTCGATATCAGACAATGGGGTGCATGCTGCCAGATATGATCCCAGGTCGGCGTGTGGGCGAGAGCGATCGCGTTCGCCTCGATATCCTCTCGATGGCCCCAGCCATCAAGCACTATCAGTACGTGGGGGGAGACTTTTGTCATGGCCGCAGTTTACATGCATAGCTCCAGTCAGAGTAGAATAGCGGCCCTGACCCCAGAATATTTTTTTGTGTATACTGCGCGACTGATTTTCATCAGCGGATCGAGTTAAATTGGTAGAGCAATTATTTGAATTTGCCGGGAACCATTACATTCTGGTCAGCATCCTGCTGTTCCTGATCGTTGTCTTCGTGATCAATGAAGGCAAGCAGGGAGGTGCAGCGATCACTCCTACAAGCCTGGTGACACTTGTGAATCGGGAAGGGGCGGTAATCGTTGATATCCGTGATGGCAAGGAGTTCAGTAGCGGGCATATTGCCGGCGCTGTGAGTATGCCCTTTTCGAGTTTTGATTCCAGGATGGATGAACTGGAATCCTTCAAGGACAAACCCGTCGTTATCGTCTGCAAAATGGGCCAGCACGCGGGTACAATTGGTCGCAGACTTAAAGCCAAAGGGTATGAAAATGTCCGCCGTCTTGCCGGCGGTATGGGTGAGTGGACGGCAGGCAACTTGCCGGTAGTAAAGAAAAAATAAAAGAGGGGAGCGTCGAACCATGAGTGAGCAACAATCTAGTGGAGAAGAGGTAAATCGGCAGTTTGCGCTGCAGAGAATTTACCTGAAGGATGCCTCTTTTGAGTCACCCGGCTCTCCCAACAGTTTCAGGACTGAGTGGAAACCGAATGTAAACCTTGAGCTGAATACCAAGAACGAAAAACTAGAGGGCGACCTTTGGGACGTTGTGCTTGGGCTGACTATCACTGCCAAGAATGAAGAAGATGAGGTCGTCTATCTTGTTGAGGTGCAACAGGCAGGCATCTTCCACCTCAGTGGGTTTGAAACCGAGGGCATGGCACATGCGCTGGGTAGTTTCTGCCCGAGTGTACTGTTTCCCTATGCAAGGGAAGTGGTCGATTCATTTGTTGTGAAAGGAAGTTTTCCTCCGCTAATGCTGGCCCCGGTGAATTTTGATGCAATTCTTGAACAGTCACAATTAGCCCAGGCTCGGCAGGATAACGAAATTCAATAGTGGGGGGGGCTGGCGTGGCTCTAAAGCAACTTAGGATCCGGGTGCATGGCGTTTTTCGCTGAACCCTGACTGGCGCCATGCTTCATAAACAATCACTGATACTGCGTTTGACAGGTTAAGGCTGCGGCTATCCTTTAGCATCGGTATTCGGATCCGCTGACTCGAGGGAAGGTCATAGAGTATTTTGTCAGGAAGCCCCCTGGTTTCAGGTCCGAATATAATCAGGTCATCAAAGCGGTACGTAATATCCGCATAGGTTGTCTCGCCTTTTGTTGTTATGGCGAGGACTCTGGATGGTGACAGTAGCTTTATCAGGTCTGAGAAGGAATTATGGATGGCCACACTCGCATATTCCCTGTAGTCTAGTCCCGCTCGCCTCAGTTGCTTGTCATCCAGTTGAAATCCCAGCGGTTTAATAAGGTGCAGGTGTGCCCCTGTATTGGCGCACAAGCGCATAATATTGCCTGTGTTTGGCGGGATCTCAGGCTCGAATAGTGCGATATGAAACATTTCCTAGTGATCACCGTTGGCCAGCCCCAGCTCAATGATTTTCCGGGACAGCGTATTGCGGCCCCAGCCGAGCAGCAGGGATGCATCTCGCCTGCGCCCTCCAGTTTGCCTGAGTGCGCACTCGATCAGGATTCTTTCAAATCGAGGCTGGGCTTCACTGAGTAGCCCTGGACCGCCCATTTCGGCCTGCGAGAGCCTTTGGGAGGACCAGTTTCGCAATGCCCGCTCCCAATTCTCGCCCGCGTCATCAGTTTTCCCCTGATCAAGAAATTCAGGAGGCAAGTCTTCAATATGTACCTCTCGGCCGGTTGCCATAACTGTGATCCAGCGACAGAAGTTCTCTAGCTGCCGCACATTTCCAGACCAGGGTAATTCACTGATATAACTCATGGTTTCGGGCAGCAACTGCTTCGCTTCCTCACCGAGTTCTTTTGCGGCTTCAAGAAGAAAACGATTGGTCAGCAGGGGAATATCTTCCTGGCGTTCAGCAAGTGCGGGTATATGAATTCGTATGACATTCAAGCGATGAAAGAGGTCTTCTCGAAATTTGTTTTGGGAAACCAAGTCTTCCAGATTCTGGTGTGTTGCCGCGATAATTCTTACGTCAGCCTTCAGTGGTTCGTGGCTGCCAACCCTGTAGAACTCACCATCAGAGAGTACCCGAAGCAGGCGGGTCTGGGTGTCGGAAGGCATGTCACCAATTTCGTCTAAAAATAGTGTGCCCCCCTGTGCCTGTTCAAACCGCCCCCTTCTCAACTGGTTGGCGCCAGTGAAAGCACCTTTCTCGTGGCCAAACAGTTCAGCTTCAATTAAGTCACGGGGAATCGCTGCCATATTCAGGGGTATAAATGGGTGGTTTACTCGAGGGCTATGGCGATGTAAAGCGAGGGCGACCAGCTCTTTTCCAGTCCCCGAACGCCCGTTGATCAATACCGTGACATTCGATTTTGACAACCTGCCAATAGCACGAAAAACCTCCTGCATTGCGGCGGCTTTGCCAATGATCTCTGTTTCTGCAGCTTCCCTGTTTGTTGTCCCCTGTGAACTGGTATCCCGCCGGTGAAGCAGAGCCCGTTTCACGATCGAAACCGTTTCGTCTATTTCAAAGGGTTTGGGAATATACTCGAAGGCGCCTCCCTGAATGGATGACACTGCGCTATCGAGATCTGAGTGTGCGGTCATGATGATGACAGGCAAATCAGGGTGCCGGGTCTTGATCTGCTGCAACAATTCGAGACCGTCTATTCCCTGCATCCTGATGTCCGAAATGATTGCATCTGGGACGCTCGATTTTATCTGTGACAGCAGTGATTCTCCGCTCTCGAAACAGCGTACGTTCATACCCTCTTTTAACAGGGCTTTCTCGAGGACCCAGCGAATTGATCGTTCATCATCGACCACCCATACGGTATCTAAAGACATTGTTGGTTAGTCTCCTAAAGGGATGATGACGGTGAACATGGTACGGCCTGGTTCACTGTCAAATGTCAGGGTTCCCCTGTGCTGGCAAATAATGGAGTGAGCCATCGAAAGCCCAAGTCCCGTGCCCTCGGGGCGCCCGCTGATCATTGGCAAGAAAAGGTGCTCTTTTAGTGATTCTTCAATACCCGGACCATTGTCAATAATGTCTATTCGCAGGACGATTCTGTGGCGAACGGAGGCGATGGTGAACTGTCGCTCGGTTCGCGTGACAAGCCGGATAGTCGGACGATCCACCTTCGCAAGGCTTTGCAGGGCGTTCCGGGCTATATTTAGTATTGCCTGCATGATCATTTCGGGATCCGCGTTGATTTCAGGGATGCTGGGATCATAGTCGCGCTCAAAGCTGAGGTTTGAGTCAGCCTCGAGTTCAATCAGGGTCCGGACCCGTTCAAGGATTTCATGGATATTGGTTGCAGTGAGGTTTGGTATTGATCGAGGGCCGAGTAGTCGGTCAAGAAGCGCAGTCAGTCTATCGGTTTCCTCGATGATGACATGGGTGTACTCGGTGATTTCGCCAGTAGTAAATTCCTGCTGCAGAAGCTGAGCGGCGCCACGAATGCCTCCCAGCGGGTTCTTAATTTCATGAGCGAGACCCCGGATCATTAGGCGGGTAGCTTGCTGGTATTCCTGTAAAGCGCTATCCCTGTCAATTCTGAGGTAACGATCCTGTGGTGAAAACTCAACCAGCAGCCTGGGCCACTCCTCTTCTGCGATGGGGGATATGCTGATGTCAACTGTAATCGTAGTTCCCGAAGCAAGTAGAATTTGTGTTCTCCGCTGAGTATACGGCTGCCCTGACTGCAGGGCGTCGTAGAACACAGGCTGTAAAGTCTTTGTGTGCGGTATCAGGTCTGTAAGTGCTTGCCCCAGTGATTGTTTCGCAGAAATTTCCAGCAACCCTTCTGCGGCCTGGTTTATGTAGCTGAGTCGTAACTCATGATCCAAGGAAAGAATTGCTGTATTGAGGTTGTTGAGTATATTGTCATTCATTGCGGCACTGTCTTCCTGCGGGGAGGACGGCTGGTATTTTGCGGTGCGAATATTCATGGGCAGACTCCTGCAAGAAGTACACCAGCTGATATTCCGGCAAAACCCTACCTATATTGGCCCTGTCAGGTGTTCAGTGTATATGGGTTACTATCAGAATGCACCATGATGGTGCGCTGACGAGTTGCCTGTACGAGGCCTTGATGAATTAGCGCCTGAAGGGCTAATTTTTGACAGCGTAACGCTGAAGCGTGATGGAAGTTACCGGACCAGCCTGTATAACCTTGTCGTTATCCCCCCGGGTAACGTTCAGGTAGAACTGATGAGTACCCCGGTCAATGTTCTGCATCGAGACAGACCCGCTGCCACCGACCTTACTGTGTACCTGACCATCCATCATCAGTGCAATGGTATGACCCGGCCGGATGCCCGGTTCTACCAGGAACTGCAGCACCAGGTTTCCTGCATTATCACGTATTGCTGTGCCATTTTCGGGTGAGGTGATTGCCAGCGTCTGATATTTAAAATTGCTGCTGGTCTCGTCTTCTTTGTCGCCCGCCATATGCCTGGAAGCACTCTCGTATCGCCGTGTGTATTTGGAGGAGTCGAACGTGACAGGTTCCTGCACCTTTATTTCTTCTGCTGATTCAGTTGCCTCATCAGAAAAAACAGGATTGCCAAACTTATCTTTCGATTTGTAAATTGGTGCCGCGAAGACGGTACAAAGAAAAAATATGAGGGAAAAACCACAAAAGCGCTTGATCATAGGTTTTAGCCGATAGGGTTTATGCCATTTTGGCTTGAATGAAGCGTAAAAAAAACCCCTCCCGAGATAACGGGAGAGGTTCCTACTTTCTGTGGTGATTCTCTAAGGCCGGGTGGCCTCGAGAATCTAGACGCTGTAGTACATCTGAAACTCAACCGGGTGAGTGCTGGAATTCAGCAGTTCAACTTCTTCCTGCTTCAGAGCCAGATAACCATCAATCATGCCATTGCTGAATACATCACCTTGAGTCAGGAATTCACGATCACCATCCAGTGCATCAAGTGCCTGTTCGAGGCTGGAGCAGACCGTAGGCAGGCCTGTCAGTTCTTCAGCAGGCAGGTCGTAGAGATCCTTGTCGAGTGGTCCGACAGGCTCGATTTTGTTCTTGATACCATCAAGGCCAGCCATAAGCATGGAGGAGAACATCAGATAAGGGTTAGCAGTGTTGTCACCAAATCTGACCTCTGCTCTGACACCGTTTGGGTTGCCGCCCTGTACATAAGGGATGCGGATTGAGGCGGAACGATTGAGCGCCGAATAAACCAGTATCAGTGGTGCTTCGAATCCGGGTACAAGCCGTTTGTAACTATTGGTGCTGGCATTTGCAAAGGCGTTGAGTGCGCGTGCGTGCTTGATGATGCCGCCAATATACCAAAGAGCTTCCTGGGACAGGTTGCCATAACCATCACCGGCAAAGATGTTTGTTCCATCCTTAAAGATGGACTGGTGGCAATGCATGCCGTTGCCATTGTCACCGACTAGTGGTTTGGGCATGAAGGTCGCGGTCTTGCCATAGGCATGGGCGACATTGTGTACACAATACTTGTAAATCTGAGTCTCATCAGCCTTCCTGACGAGGGAGGCAAAGCGAGTCCCTATTTCAGCCTGCCCTGCGGTACCAACCTCATGGTGATGCAGGTCTACTGTGAGTCCCATGGCCTCCATCGCGGAGCACATTGAGTTGCGGACATCGAGAAAAGAATCAACCGGTGGAACAGGAAAGTAGCCACCTTTGATACCCGGTCGGTGTCCGATGTTTCCACCTTCAAACTCTGCGCCACTCATCCATGCAGCTTCTTCTGACTCGATTTCATACATGGCACCACCCATGTCATTCTTATAGCGAACGCTGTCGAATATGAAGAACTCGGGTTCCGGACCAAAGTAGGCAGTGTCTCCAATTCCGGTGGAGGTGAGAAAGGCCTCAGCACGTTTTGCCAGGGCCCGTGGGTCTCGATCGTATCCCTGCAGGGTGCTTGGTTCCACGATATCGCAACGAAGATTAATCGTTGTTTCTTCTGTAAAGGGATCGATGACTGCAGTGTCATCATCTGGCATGAGGATCATGTCTGCATCGTTAATGGATTTCCAGCCAGCGATCGAGGAACCATCAAACATGGCGCCAATTTCAAAAAAATCTTCGTCTACCTGCTTTGAACTGTTGGTGACGTGCTGTTCCTTCCCGCGGGGGTCGGTGAAGCGAAGGTCAACCCACTTCGCATCATTGTCGTTAATCAGGCCGAGAGTTTTCTCTGACATCTTATTCTCCAAATGGAATGTTCTGGTTAGTTTGTGCCCGGCCGTCTAAATCCGAACAAATTGGCTAAATTGGTGCACTTAGGGTAGCAAAGAATATGCCATTGGCTTGTATTAATAAACCCTTTAAATCAGTGGCCTGTAGTGGATTAAGGGCCTGAGATATGCGTTGCAATAGAGCATTTCGGGTGAAAGCGCACAATCATAGTGCGTTTATTTGACCAGGATCTGAATGGTGATTTCTTGATCGATGGTATCGGTGGAGATCACCTCGTGGCCATGAATTCGACACCAGCTGGGAATATCGATTAGAGCACCTGGATCCGAGCAGGTCACCTTGAGAAGGCTTCCGGGTACAAGTTCTTTGATCCTGTCCTGGGTTCGAATAACCGGCAGGGGACAGAGCATCCTGCGAACATCGAGAAGGAAACAGTCTTCAGACATGCCAGCTACTTGGCACATCATCGGCTGCCAGTGGCCTGACTCTCAATTCCTGGAGATCGCCATTTTTCATCCTGACCTCCACGAGTACTTCTTCGGCATTACGACCCTGTCCATAGCGGGCAACAATGGATGCGGCCTGTTTAATATCATCATCACTGGGTTCGCCGTCCAGCAAGGCCAGGGGGCCATTGCAGGATTTGCTCTCAAGGCTTATAAATTCATTGCGGTATCCAGACAGATAGCGGTTTTCTCCTTCCTCACGGCTGACGATAAGCTTGTAGTGAGGCTTTGGTCGAAGGTGCCGTCCCACTTTCAGCAACATGACATCATCCAACTCATAGTTACGTTCGCCCCGTGACCGCCACAGGTCAGCTAATTTGCCGGCATAGGTCTTGTCCGTGAGGAAGCAGCAGCCTCCTGCTGGTTGAGCATATTCAGAGAAACCCAGCTTTTCCGCCAAAGCAATCTGCGGTTTTCGGTTGCGACCATGAAAATCGAACAGTGCCTGCCGGTCGACCCAACCTTCACGTTCCGGCAGTGTAGCCGGCAGATTTTTTGCACAAAGGGGGCGCAGGAGCCTGTCATCGGCACCAGATTCCCTGGCGATAATTGGCAGGGTTTCCCGCCGCTGTGATTTAGGTCTTTGGCCGACTACTTCTCCTGTGAAAATGAAATCAAACTTGTTCTCCTCACTCCAGTCTTTCGCCTTGTTGACCATGAATATCTTGCAGTCGAGGCAGGGGTTAAGGTGCTGGCCATACCCGTGGGTTGGATTGAGGACGATATCCTTGTATTCCTCGATTACGTCGATAATGTGCAGTTTGATGCCCAGCTGCTCCGCTACCCAGAGGGAATTGTTCCGCTTCGGTTTCTTTTTTCCTGTTCGCCGAATGGCATGAGTGTGGCCTTCCACGCAGAAACCAGTGAAAAAGTTCAACCCTTCAACATGGATGCCCTGATCCTTGATTACCCTGGCAGCCAGCATTGAATCCAGCCCGCCGGAAATCAGGGCGACTGCCTTTCTTTGTTGCTGGCCCATGTTACTTGTCCATCTCGGGTTTATTGGATTCGCGGCCATTATAATGAATCAGGGAAACGGGAATACAGTTCATTTCGGGCTCACGGCAAGGAATCGACGTTTGTCCTGCGGACAAGCCGTCTATTACCTGTATAATGCCGCCGCATCGAAACCCCCCACTAGTCCACAATGCAACAAAAACTCAGAAACATTGCGATCATCGCCCATGTTGATCATGGTAAGACCACGCTTATCGACAAGCTGTTGTCACAGGCAGGCGCTTTGCAAAGAGGCCAGGATGAGGGCGAGCGCCTGCTTGACTCAAATGACCTGGAAAGAGAACGTGGTATCACCATCCTCGCGAAGAATACAGCCCTGGAATGGAATGGATGCCGGATCAATATCGTTGATACACCGGGGCACGCGGATTTTGGCGGCGAGGTGGAAAGAATTTTGTCCATGGTTGATTCGGTGCTTTTGCTGGTGGATGCGGTGGAAGGGCCAATGCCGCAAACCCGATTTGTCACACGCAAGGCATTCGAGAATGGTTTGAACCCGATCGTGATGGTGAACAAGATTGATCGTGATGGGGCGAGACCGGACTGGGTTATCGATGAAGTTTTTGAGTTATTCGACCAGCTGGGTGCAACCGATGAGCAGCTTGATTTCCCGGTGATCTTTGGTTCGGCACTGGAGGGAAAAGCAGGGATGTCGGCCAATGACATAGAGGACAATATGAGTTGCCTGCTGCAGGCGATTATCGATCGGGTGCCTGCACCAGATGTTGACATCAGCGGGCCATTGCAGATGCAAATCAGCACGCTGGATTACAGCAGCTATGTCGGTGTCATTGGCCTCGGTAGAATTGCAAGAGGGACAGTGAAGACCGGCAGCCCAGTAGTCGTTGTGAACAAGAGCGGAGCTGAGAGGAAAGCGAGGATTCTTCAGGTTATGGGCTATAACGGCTTGCAGAGGGTTGAGGTTGATAGTGCGTCTGCTGGGGACATCATCTGTATTTCTGGCGTTGATGAATTACAAATATCAGATACGATCTGTGCGCCGGGGCACGTGGCACCATTTCCGCCACTCGAGGTGGATGAGCCAACAATTTCAATGACTTTTCAGGTCAACACGTCGCCCTTTGCCGGGCGTGATGGCAAATTTGTTACCAGCAGAAATATAAAGGAGCGGCTCGAACGGGAGCTGCTTCATAATGTGGCCTTGAGAGTAGAAGCCACTGATAGTGCGGACAAGTTCAAGGTATCAGGTCGGGGTGAGCTACACCTGGGTGTTTTGATTGAGAATATGCGCAGGGAGGGGTACGAACTTGGTGTATCGAGACCAGAGGTAATCTTCAAAGAAGTCGATGGTCAATACCAGGAACCGCTCGAAATCGTCCTGCTGGATATAGAGGGAACGCATCAGGGTTCAGTAATGAAAGAACTTGGTGAGCGGAAGGCGAATCTCATCAACATGACGCCTGATTCAACTGGTCGAGTCAGGTTGGAGTTTCTGATCCCGACTCGCGGTCTGATTGGTTTCCGGTCAGAGTTTCTCACCATGACTTCAGGTACGGGCATTCTTACCAGCGTATTCTCACACTATGGGAAGGTCGTGAGCCATGATGTAGGCAAGCGGGATAATGGGGTACTTGTTTCAATGGCCAGTGGCAAGAGCCTTGCCTTCGCGCTGTTCAACCTGCAGGCAAGAGGAAGACTGTTCATCAAACCGAATGAAGATATTTATGAGGGTATGGTTGTCGGCCTGCACTCGCGCGGGAACGATTTGATAGTCAATCCCCTAAAAGCGAAACAATTGACTAACATCAGGGCCGCAGGAAGCGATGAGAATATTATACTCAGTGCGCCTGTGAGACACTCTTTGGAGCAGGCGATCGAATTTATAGATGATGACGAATTGGTGGAGGTTACCCCAAATCATATTAGAATCCGCAAGAAGCTGCTGACTGAAAATGAGCGAAAGCGCTCAGGGCGGGCCAAGGTTGCCTGATGAAGTTAAGTTGAGAACAAGAGAGTAAAAGATGCTGCCGCTGTATCCGGAAATAAAGCCATACGCGCGTCATATGATTAAAGTGGATGATATCCATCAGATTTATGTGGATGAAAGCGGCACTGCGACTGGGATTCCCGTATTGTTTGTCCACTCTGGCCCCGGGTCGGGGTGCGAGTATGACAGCCGTGGTTTCTTTAATCCGGAGCGGTATCGGATCATCCTGTTTGACCAGCGTGGGTGCGGACGGTCAACTCCCCATGGTGAACTGGAAAACAATCAGACGGCTAAGCTGATTGCTGACATGGAGAAAATCAGGGAATATCTTGGTGTTGAGAAGTGGCTACTGTTTGGTGGTGGTTGGGGTTCCACCTTGAGCCTTGTTTATGCACAGACCCATCCGGCAAGAACGATGGGTCTTGTGCTTCGTGGTATTTTTCTCGGGCGAAGACAGGATATTGACTGGTGCTACCAGGGTGGAGCTAGCCTCTTTTTTCCAGATCACTGGGAGGATTTTGTCGCACCGATCGCAGAGGCCGATAGGGGTGACTTCCCGACCGCTTACCATCGACTGATGACCGGCCCCAATGAACTCGCGCGCATGGGCGCAGCCAAATCCTGGTCCAGCTGGGAGGCTCACTGCTCGACCATGCATCCTAACCAGCGCTTGATAGCGCACTTCACAAACCCGCATCGAGCGTTGGCTAGATGCAAAGTGGGCACTCACTATTTCCGCAATGACTGTTTTTTGGAAAGCGATCAGATTGTCTCCAATGCCGCCATCTTGAAAGATATTCCAGGGATTATTGTGCACGGGCGCTTCGATATGGTGTGCCCGATGGAAAATGCCCATACACTTCATGAGGCATGGCCAAATTCACAACTTTATCTTGTGAGGGAAGCTGGCCACTCTGCAACCGAACCGGCGCTTATTGATGCACTGATTCGGGCGACCAGGAATATGTCTTTGCGGTTTGGGGATGGGTTCGGGGATTAGCCTTTCGGACTAAAGTGGTCAGGGTCTCCAGGGACGATACCCACCCCGTGTTTCTTAAGGAGTATAGAATTGCTTGGCCTTATTCAGCGAGTCAGTGAGGCTCAGATTATTGTCGCCGGTGAAACCGTCGGGAAAATCAGTCGCGGACTATTGCTCCTCCTAGGTGTACAAAAAGGTGATATTGAAAACGATGTGTCCCGGCTGGTTAACAAGGTCGTGAACTACCGGGTGTTCCCGGACGATAAGGGACACATGAATCTCAGCCTACTGGACATAGGCGGAGAACTGCTGGTAACGCCTCAATTTACTATCGCTGCTGATACAAAAAAGGGATTAAGGCCTTCTTTTTCGAGCGCGGCTCCACCGGATGAAGCCGAGGCGCTCTACGATACCTTTGTGGTTCAGGCCGGGGATTTGTGCGCCGTCGAGACAGGTGTATTTGGAGCAGATATGAAAGTCACCCTGACCAATGATGGACCCGTGACTTTTATGCTTAGTAGTTAGACTTGATCTGACTCTCACTTACATTGAGAAGTTGGCGCCGGCAAAATCTCCAATACTTGAATCATGGGCTATAACCTTTTCCAGGATATGGGCGCACTGATCGAAGCTACCGAATTCGACTTCGGATTGAAGGCTCAGGTGCACGATTTTCCGTTCCGAGGGACGTCCTTGTCTAGGCGACCCCGTCCATCCATGGCGCTAGTCTCTACAAATCATGCACCTGAGCCTTCAACCCTGACAATGGATTTACGTCACATAACTAGTTAGGTAAAGGCTGGTTCGATATCTAGCGTTGATCTGACACTAATTCGACGAATTTCAGTAGTTAGGATTGGATAGTCTGGCGCCTGATCTGACGTGGCTAGCGCCAGGGACGGACGCGGTCGCCGAGACGCGGGACCCGGCCCGTGGATGGCCGGGGGCGCCGAGCCGATGCCACAGAAGATTAGGTGCCAGACTATTCAATCCGATGGGTAACTAACTAGTATTATGACATCTCGAATGGTTTGGTGGACTGGTTCAAATTCGTCAATTCACCGCTACTTACAGCATCATAGGTGGCAATGAGGGGGACCTATTCTCAGATCAAGGCTAGCCCTCGCCTTCACCGTCCCTGTTTCGTATGAACGTTGAAAACAGTATCCCGAATTCATAGAGAACCCACATGGGTAGTGCCAGGAGAATCTGTGAAATAATGTCCGGTGGTGTCAACAACATGCCGAGGACAAAACAACCAACTATTACATAAGGGCGCTTGCGCTTCAGGTTCTCAACATTCGTTGCGCCAGTCCAGACCAGTAGCACGGTCGCAATAGGGATTTCAAATGCCAGTCCAAATGCAAAAAAGAGTTTAAGAACAAAATCCAGATAACGATTGATGTCGGTCATGATGGTGACGCCATCCGGCGCAACACTGGTGAAGAAGCCGAAAACAAGCGGGAACACAATATAAAATGCAAATGCGATCCCGGCATAGAAAAGCAGGATGCTGGAAGTCAGCAGCGGAAATGCAATACGTTTTTCACTGGAGTACAGCCCCGGAGCCACAAAGCTCCATAACTGGTGCAGGATGTAGGGCATCGCCAGGAAGATTGACAATACCAGCGTCAACTTGAATGGTGTAAGAAAAGGGGATGCCACTTCCGTTGCGATCATGGTCGTGCCATCAGGCAGAAACGCCCTCAAGGGTTCAGAGATATAGGTGTAGATATCGTTGGCAAAGTAGAACAAGGGGAGAAAGATAACCAGCACGGAAAGTAGGCTGCGAAGTATTCGGGACCTGAGTTCTACCAGGTGAGCTATGAGGGGTTGTCCCTGGTCAGATTCAGCCGAATCGCCTGGGGTCGCGTCAGTTTGCTCGGTCATCCGGATGAGTTCCGGGATATATCATCGCCTGGTTCTTCTGATTGCTTGCTTCGCAATTTGAGATTAGTCTCAGCCTTAAGATCAGTAACTGAGCCATCAACCTCTGCAATGGCCCCTGTCAGCTCGGATCTGACATCCTCCAGTGTTTCTTTGGATTTCGCGATATCCTCCAGGATTGACTCGTTATAAATTTGAGCGCGAATTTCGTCGGCACCAATTTCGTTCTCGATCTCCTGTTTGATATTGGCAAAACTGCGTCGGAACCTTCCCAGCCACAGAGTCAGGGTGCGAATAGACTCAGGTAGCCTGTCGGGTCCTACAACGAGGAGCGCAACGACACTGACCAATAATAGCTCAGGGAATCCGATATCAAACATGAGGCAATCAGGGCTTGCTTTTGGCCTGCTCGCCTTGCTGTAGCGTGGAAGGGACTTCCTCGCCCTCATCAGTTACAGTTTTCGCATCTTCCTCGGGGCCAACTGCATTCCTGAATCCTTTGATTGCGGAGCCAAGGTCACTTCCCAGTGATTTAAGCTTGCTCGTACCAAACAATAGCAACACTATGACAAGTATTATGACTAGTTCTGTTATTCCAAATGACATGTGGAGTTCCTCTTAGTTTTTCCTGGATTGTTTCTCGGTTATCCCGGACGTACCGAATCTATTTTCAAGTTCAGCGAAGATGTTGTCTGGGGTTTCGCCAAGATGGTCCAGCAAAATTAGTGAATGAAACCAGAGATCTGCAGTTTCCTTTACGACCTCGGATGTGGATTTGGATGTGGCTGCATCTTTTGCTGCGATGGCTACTTCACATGCTTCCTCACCGACCTTCTCCAGAATCTTGTTCAAACCCGCCTGTTGCAAGCTCGCGACATAAGAAACTGACGGATCTGCATTCCTGCGATCCTGTATAACACCAAATACACGTTCAATTACATCAGACATCTTGAGGTGCTCTTGTCAGAGTGCGGGGCATTGCATGTTCTGTACTATTCACGATGATAAATCTCTTTGGGATCTTTCAGCACCGGGTCTGTTTCGATCCACTGTCCACCTTCAAGGCTTCGGTAAAAACAACTTGCTCTCCCGGTGTGACAAGCAATATCACCGAGTTGTTCAACCATTAATATTATCACATCACCATCGCAGTCCAGGCGTACTTCACGCACGATCTGTTCATGGCTTGATTCTTCGCCCTTGCGCCATAGTTTCTTCCTGGAGCGGGACCAGTAAACGGCTCTGCCGGTTTCTAGAGTTTCTTCAAGAGAATCACGGTTCATCCAGGCAGACATCAGAATGCGGTTACTGGTTACCTCCTGAGCGATCGACTGTACCAGTCCATTTGCATCGAATTTGATCTCTGACAACCAATTTTGGTCTTTATCAGTCATTTAGGGGGCGATAAAAAATGGTTGGCGAGAATAGCATGTCAGGCGTGGATATACATCCAGTAGACACCAAGACTACCGAGTATTGAAGTTCCAAGCAGCATCTCATTGCCGCTGGCGTAACCGGAAAGTGGGATCATGGTGCTGAAGATAGCTGCGATTAGAGCAAAACCGCCGATACGCTGATAGCGATTTTGGCGGGACTGTCTGGTGATTTCCTGTTCCAGGCGGAGGAGAGTATTCGTCTGCTGGCGGGTATTGTCGCCGAGGTCTTTCAGTTCCGTAAGTGCTGAAAATGCCAGGTCGGGCACTTCTGGCAATTGGTTCAGCCAGTGAGGGGCCTTTTCGCTGATGGACTTCAAAATGGCGCGAAACCCCACTCGCTGAGACATCCAGCGCTCCATGAGTGGTGCTGCCGTTTCCCAAAGGTCAAGCTCATCGTAGATTTGACGACCCAGGCCTTCGACATTGAGCAGTGTTTTTTGCAAGAGAACCAGCTGTGGTTGTACTTCCATATCGAACTGCCGCGCGGTCTGGAAGAGGCTGACAATTAGTTTCCCGAAGGAAATATCCTTGATGGGTTTCTGGAATATCGGTTCACACACGGCTCTTATTACAGCTTCAAATTCAAATACATCCGTGCCTTTTGGAACCCAGCCGCTGGCAACATGCAGCCGTGCGACTTCGTGATAGTCCTGATTGAAAAATGCAATCAGGTTCTTTGCCAGATAGTCCTTGTCGGTTTCCGTTAACGATCCAATTATGGCGCAATCCAGGGCGATGTAATTGGGGTTTTCAGGGTCCGAAATGTCGACGAATACGTTGCCGGGATGCATGTCGGCATGGAAAAAGTTGTCTACAAAAACCTGGGTAAAGAAAATTTCCACGCCAAGGTGTGACAGTTTCCTGAGATTCACCTTGTTTGCCTTAAGGGTTTCAATATCCGAAGCCCTGACGCCATGGATCCTTTCCATGACCATTACATTTTGGCTCGTATAGTCCCAGTAGATCTCAGGAACATATAGTTTGTCAGTGTGCTCCCAGAGTTGGCTGAGCCTGGTCGTATTAGAAGCCTCTAGTTGAAGGTTCAACTCGTTGAGGATGGTCTGTTCGTAGTCTTTTACTATTTCAACCGGATGCAGGCGCTTGCCGTCTCGCCATATTTGTTCCACCAGTTTTGCGAGGAAGAACATGATATCCAGATCCTGCTTGATGGTTTTTTCAACGCCTGGGCGGATGACCTTTACAACGACTTCTTCTCCGGAATGCAGGGTTGCCAGATGTACCTGGGCCACGGAGGCTGATGCCAAAGGGGTTTCGCTAAAAGAAGAGAAAACTGCGGGTATCTTCTCGCCAATACTCTGCTCAATAATTTCGATGGCGATACGTGAGTCAAAAGGTGGCACCTGCTCCTGCAACTTCTCGAGCTCAAGGGACATGTCGTCTGAAAAGAGGTCTTTTCGTGTCGACAAAATCTGGCCAAACTTGACAAATACCGGACCCAGTTCTTCAAAGGTCAGGCGCAGGCATACGCCTTCCGAGGCCTTTGGTCTGGGCAGCAGCATGAGTGGTTTCATCAAGATTCTGGCCCACAGGGGAAGGTTCAGGTTGTCAGGCAACAGAAGGTCCACGCGATGCCGGAGAGACACGCGAAGGATTCTTGCGATTCTCAAGAGGCGCATATTCTGAGCCCTGGCTGCTGGAATCGATCGAAGTTCATCGTTAGTTCTCTTTTACTCCCTGATGTATGGCTGCTATACCATTCAACAGGTTGTGGTACTGAACCGAGGAAAAGCCTGCGTCGCTCATCATCTGGGCAAGCTCATCCTGTGGTGGATGCATTTTGATGGATTCCACAAGGTACTGATAACTGTCCCTGTCTCCTGTAATCATCTCACCAACACCGGGCCAGACGCTGGAGAAGGCGTCGTAGGCCTTTTTTAGCTGCGGATGTACCGGCGCCGAAAATTCCAGGATGACAAGCCGGCCACCTTTTTTCAGAACCCTGAATATTGAGCGAAGTGCTGCGTCTTTGTCGGTTACATTGCGCAGGCCAAATGCCATAGTTACGGCGTTGAATTGATGGTCCGGGAAGGGGAGATCCTCAGCGTCGCCCTGGACATAGCTGACGTTCGCAACCATACCCTTGTCCTCGAGTCGTTGTCTGCCGATGGAGAGCATCGAGTCGTTGATATCACAGAGAACTACCTGACCGCCGGGGGTCACCAGCGGTGCCAGCTTTTTGGTCAGATCGCCTGTGCCGCCAGCCAGATCCAGGACAATATCGCCAGGTTTTGCGCAGCTGAGTTCCACCGCAAAACGTTTCATCAGCCGATGGCTGCCCAGGGACATCAGGTCATTCATCACGTCATAACGGCTCGCGACCGAATGGAATACACTGGCAACCCGTTCTGCCTTCTCGGCAACAGGCACCCTCTTGAACCCGAAGTGTGTATCCTGGGACATGTTGGTTAGATCAAAGTGAGAGTGAACCGCGAATTTTACACCATTCCGCGAGCTGTGTTTTAGACCAGTACTAGACGAACCTCCGGATTAAGAATTCAGGTACTAGATTCTCCGTTCCAGGGGACATCCAGGTCTAGGCGACCCCGTCAATCCCACGTCTGGGCGACCCCGTCTGGGCGACCCCGTCCATCCATGGCGCTAGTCACTCCTAATCTAGTACCTGACACCCTCAATCCTTGCAGCATACTTATGTCAAGCAATACGTCTAATCAGGTTTAGGTGCTAACAGCTATAAATTGAGGCTCGCGTGACTTGCCAGCCTTCTCCAGGTTCTCGAGGTATCTGGCCCAGTTCGAATCATAATTTTCTCCCAGCTCCCACAGGTAGGTCCAACTGTAGATGCCTGTATCGTGTCCATCAGAGAAAATCAGTCTAATCGCGTAGTTGCCCTGTAGCTCAATGTCCTTAAAGGTGACCAGCCGTTTGCCGTGCTGGAGTATGGCCTGGTCCTTTGAATGACCCTGGACCTCTGCTGAAGGGGAGAATACACGCAGGTACTCAGCAGGCAGAATGTGACTCGTCGAATCGTATGTCAGTTCGAGCCGGGCTGATTTTTTGTGAACGCTTATTTCCGTAGGGGGCATGATCGTCGCACGGTCCGCTTACAGGATGTATCGGCTCAGGTCTGAATCGGCAGCCAGATCTTTGAGGTTTTGATCCACATACCGGGCATCCACCAGGATTGAATGTTCGCTTTCCTCTGGGAGATCACCAGCCTCAAATGAAATATCCTCCAACAGCCTCTCCATTACCGTATGCAGGCGTCGGGCACCAATGTTCTCTGTAGTCTCATTGACCTGCCATGCAATTTCGGCAATTCGGGTAATGCCATCCTGGGCAAATTCAAGGTTAACGTCTTCGGTGGCCATCAAAGCCTGGTATTGTTCAGTCAGTGATGCATCCGGCTCGGTGAGAATACGTTCGAAATCTTCAACATTCAGCGGACTCAGTTCTACACGAATTGGCAGTCTGCCCTGCAACTCCGGGATCAGGTCTGAAGGCTTGCTCAGGTGGAAGGCACCGGATGCAATGAATAAAATATGATCAGTCTTGATCATTCCATATTTTGTAGAAACATTGCTGCCTTCTATCAAGGGCAGCAGGTCCCTCTGTACACCTTCCCGGGAGACATCAGCACCGCCATGTTCAGCGCGTTTGGCAATCTTGTCCATTTCATCAATGAAAACAATCCCGGTTTGCTCTACCGCTTCGACCGCTTGGGAGCGAAGGTCATCCTCATTGATAAGCTTGGCAGCTTCCTCTTCTGTAATTCGCCGCAAGGCGTCCTTTATCTTCATTTTTCTTGTTTTTGTCTTACCTGGCGTCATGGAAGAAAACATATTCTGTAGCTGGCTGGTCATTTCTTCCATACCAGGTGGAGCCATAATTTCGACCCCCACCGTGGCGGCTTGAATATCTATTTCGATTTCCTTGTCATCAAGATCGCCTTCTCGCAGCTTCTTGCGAAACAACTGGCGGGTTCCCGTGACTTTACCATCGGCAGTATCTTCTGTTCTGGCCGGAGGCAGTAACGAATCGAGAATGCGCTCTTCTGCAGCATCTGCAGCTCTGGGCTCAGCCTGCTTGATCTTGTCGTCCCGTAGCAACTTTGTCGCCGCGTCTGCCAGGTCTCTGACGATAGATTCCACATCCCTGCCGACGTAACCTACTTCGGTGAACTTAGTTGCTTCTACCTTGATAAATGGCGCGCCGGCCAGGCTCGCCAGCCGCCGGGCAATTTCAGTCTTTCCAACTCCCGTAGGGCCTATCATGAGAATATTCTTGGGGGATATTTCACTTTGCAGGTAAGGGTCCAGCTTGAGCCTCCGCCAGCGATTCCTCAGCGCAATCGCGACCGCTCGTTTGGCGTCAGATTGACCAATAATGTGCTTATCGAGATCATGGACGATCTCTCTGGGGGTCATATTCGACATACTAAATCGCTTGTCTCAATTAGTGATTTCCTCAATGGTGCGTTCCTTGTTGGTGTAAATACATATATCAGCAGCAATTTCCAGGCTCTTTTCGACTATGTCTCTCGCATTGAGGTCTGAGTTTTCAAGAAGAGCCAGTGCGGCGGATTTGGCATATTGTCCGCCAGAACCGATCGCCATTATTCCATCGTTAGGTTCGATAACATCGCCGGTACCAGTTACCAACAGTGAGTTTTCCTTGTCTGCTACAACCAGCAGTGCTTCAAGGCGCCGTAATGCCCGGTCTGTCCGCCAATCTTTTGCAAGTTCTACTGCCGCACGTACAAGGTTACCCTGGTGTTTTTCAAGTTGCCCTTCAAACCGCTCAAATAGCGTGAAAGCATCTGCCGTACCACCAGCAAATCCGGCTATGACATCATCCTGGTACAGGCGCCTTACCTTGCGGGCGTTACCCTTAATGACAGTATCACCCATGGTGACCTGGCCGTCCCCGCCGACGACAACGCAATTTCCCTTCCTGACAGACAAAATTGTAGTTCCTTTGAACTGTTCCAAGTTGATCCCTGTTTTTCTTGTTGAGGTATGCTCTGAGTAGTGAATGATGGGGGTAGCAGACCATATTTCAAGGGTCAGCCCCAGACGGGTAGTCCCAGACGGGTAGTTCCGGGCGGGCAGCCCCGGGTGAGCGACAGAGGTCTCCTTTCCAGGGAATTCCTATTGCCGGATTTTCATTGGCATTGCTTCAACTTCAGCCTGTGCAAGTTTGTCCTGTGCCCGATTGAGGGCGAGATCTGTGTCGAATGGTCCGACCATGACGCGATGCCATTTATTGCCATCCAGGTCTTTTTCGCTTAGAAATGCGTCGAGCCCCAGTAAAATCAATTCTCCCCTTAACTTATCAGCTTCGTTTGAATTGCGGAACGATCCGGCTTGCAGCAGATAGGAAAAGCTTTCGACTTTCTCGCCATCCTCACCGTATTCCTCAACGATAGGTACCTCAGAATTAGGGAAGAGGTCATAAAAGTCGTATTGCATCTCTTTTACGATCTGATCAGGTTCGGCCTTTGGGATCTCCCTGACATCAGCTGTAACAGGGTTCGGTGGAACAAATATCCAGAGGTATACCAGGAAGGAAATAAAAATACCCGCCACAAGACCCGTAAAGAACCATGCCCAACCGTGCAGAGGAGATCGGGACTCACTGGCTTTGTTGTTACGTTTCGCGAAATCCTGTGTCATTTGTCTGTGGAGAGTACAAAAAAGCGGATAGATTAGGGCTACTATAACAAAACTTTGAGGTACTCCGAAAAACTTAGACCAAGTCCACTGGATCAATGTCCAGGGACCAGCGAACGCGATTTGAAAGTTTCGATGTCTGGGCAACAGCCACGTTTTTTTTCACAACCCGATGCAATAATTTTCGGGAGTGGCTGGAAAATAGCAACTGTGCCCTATACCTGCCAGCTCTCTTCTCCATATTTGGTGGGATTGGCCCTAACATTTCAACAGAGGGTGTTGATGGGAGCTCTTTGGATACATCTTCCAGAAACGCCATTGCAGCATTTCTATGTGTCGACTCTGCACGGAATAGGCATTGAAACGTATAGGGGGGTAGAGCGTTCAGCTTTCGCTCAGCCAGGATGGTCTTTGCAAACGCCGAGTAGCCTTCCCTGATGAGTTGCTGCAGGATTGGTTGGTCGGCAAACTGGGTTTGCAGCAGAACTTTGCCTTGCCTGGTCTCGCGGCCTGCGCGCCCGCCAACCTGTAATATGAGTTGTCCTGTTCTTTCCATCGCCTTGTAGTCAGAACTAAAAAATCCGGCATCGATGTCCAGCATTGCCACCAGGGTCACGCCCGGGAAATGATGCCCCTTTGCCAACATTTGTGTGCCCACGAGGATAGCAGGCTGGCCGGACTGTACTTTGTTGACCAGGTTCTCCAGGGAACCTTTAGTGCGTGTGGAATCACGATCGATTCGGTAGATGGGGTAGGTTGGGTAAATTGAAGACAGTGTCTCTTCTACCCGCTGTGTCCCTGTCCCCAAAGGGATGAGGTTCCTTGATTGACATTCACTACAGCTGTTGAGGATTGGCAACTGCACACCACAGTGGTGACACATCAGATTTCGCCGCTCAAGGTGAAAGGTAAGCCTGGCGTCGCAGCGATCACATTTGGCTATCCACTGACATTCCTGGCAAAAGAGTACGGGCGCAAATCCACGTCGGTTGATAAAGACCAGGATCTGGTTCCCTCTTCCGAGTTCTTCACGGATCTGTACTATCAGTTCGGGTGACAAACCGCTTTGTAATTCCTTGTGCCGCAGATTAAGCAGTTGATAGGCCTCCCTTTTCGCGCCTGCAGTGCGCTCAGGCAGGTTGATAAGTTGATACTTGCCCAATTTGCAATTGTGCAGGCTTTCGAGGGCGGGAGTCGCTGAGCCAAGGACCACGGGAATTTTTTCCAGTTGGCCGCGCATGACTGCAAGGTCTCTAGCGGAATAGCGAAACCCTTCCTGTTGTTTAAAGGAAGCGTCATGTTCCTCGTCGACAATTAGTAATCCTGGGTTGGGCAGGGGCGTAAAAACAGCGGATCTCGTGCCGATGACAACTCGTGCTTTGCCCTCAGTGGCATTCTGCCAGGCCGTTAGCCTCTCCTTGTTGGTTAGCCCTGAATGAATGGTTTCAATTGGAACCGAGAATCGTTTTGTGAACCTGCTGAGAGTCTGAGGTGTTAATCCTATTTCAGGAACAAGAACCAGTGCTTGCTGGTTCTTTCTGAGCACCTCCTCGATTGCACGCAGATACACTTCGGTCTTGCCGCTGCCGGTAATACCGTGGAGGAGATAGGTGCCAGGTCCGTCAATGAGTTTGATTGCCTCTTGCTGCTGTTCACTCGGATTGATTTCGTTGTAACTGCGGACAAGGTCGACACTGGGTTCAGCCTCGAGCTCTCTGGTTTGCCAGGTGGCAAGGTTCTTTTTGATAAGCGCCGTAATGACAGGGGACTTGATGCCCAGATTCCTGAGATCATCTTTATCCAGGGTTAATCTGTGTTGAAGGAGTTGCAACAGAGCCCATTGCCTGGGTGCGCGACCAGTGTCTGCCTGGTCGGCTACCTTGCCCTCGCTGGTTATAGTCAGTTCCAGGGCGGGATTCAGTGCTGGAGCACCTTTTCGCAGGGAAACCGGCAGCGCGTTATTCAGCACATCACCTATGGGGTGGTGATAGTACTCTGAGGCCCAGTTGCAAAGTTGCAATAGCCTGTCCGGCAGCACCGGTTTCTGATCAATGACTTCGATGATATGCCTCAGCTTCCCCTCAGCCGTCGCGGGCGTTTTTGAGAAGCCAAGAAAAATCCCGATGAGCTTCTGCTTGCCGAATGGAACCCGTATTCGACAACCAGGCTCTAGGGTCTCGCAACCTTCTGTTGGCAGGTATTGAAATATCTTTCTCAGTGGTGCAGGGATCGCAATTTCGAGCAAGTGACTGGTGGGTTGTGAGGCTGGCATGGAGAGAACATTATGCACCCAAAGTGAGTTGAGGCGGAGATATGATTGCCAGGGGTGCGGTCGCTGATGGTGCGTATCTTGAACCTTTGGCGGCCCACTGGTCACTTCCCTTGATAATAGAAGTGACTCTGGTATGATTCGCACCCTTTCGGGTCCTTGAGTAGCAAAATGGGGACACCGAAATACCCCTAAACCGGCAACTTTTTGAAAAAGTTTCTGAACACAAGCATAAGGCACTCTCAACAAGGTGCAGGGCAGCGAGGCAGATCTGATGAAGGCTGACATCCATCCAAAATATGAAGAAATTACCGCCACCTGCAGTTGCGGGAATGTTATAAAGACACACTCCACCGTATGTGAAGACATTCGTCTGGAAGTTTGTTCACAATGTCATCCTTTTTACACCGGTAAGCAGAAGATGATTGACACCGCCGGTAGGATTGATCGCTTTAACAAGCGGTTTGGTGCTCGCGGCAGATAACTGAAGGCAGTTAGAAAATCTGTTTATAGGGGTCAGTTTCTTGCTCCTTTTTTGCAAGATCTTCTACTGGCGCGAATTCTTCCCTGAAAATCTCGAAAATGGCGTCCGGGTCTGAAGGTTCAGCTCGATGTCCAGTTTCCGGATTTATGCGTACGGAGACTATTCCATTCGGTCGAGCCAAAGTCGTTGACTCAGTTTCGGGCGGTAGTGTCTCAGCCATGAAGTCTATCCAGGTCTCAATTGGTGTGGTCGAACCCCATTCACGGTTCCCCACCGGGCTGTTGTCACTGAAACCTGCCCAGGCAGTGGCAACCAGGTCATGGGTATAGCCTGAAAACCAGATATCCGCATCATTGGTAGTTCCTGTTTTGCCCATCAGGTCGGATCGTTTCAAAGCACGCAGCGCTTTTGTACCAGTCCCTCGACGTATTGCATCGGACAGTATGCTGTTAATGATGTAAGCCACGCGCGGTTCTACCACTCTTGGCGCCTGGTTCGAATCAGCACACTCTTCGGTACAGGCGATTTCCGGTGAAGCCTGAAACACAACATCTTCGTTAATTGAATCAATCTGTTCTATCAGGTGTGGTGTAATCTTGAAGCCGCCGTTAGCGAAGGTAGCGTATCCCGTGGCGATATCCAAGGGTGTAAGTGCGATGGTGCCACCACCAAATGCAAGTTGTACATCCCTGGGAAATCCAGTGGTATCGAATCCAAATCGGCTGACATAATCGATCGCATTGAGGGGTCCATAGTCGAGAATCACTCGCAGGGAAACCAGGTTAATTGAACGGTACAATGCCTCCCTTAGCCTCATCTTGCCATGGAACTCGTCTCCCGAGTTCCTTGGCCTGTAGGTTTCCTCCAACTCGCCACCGGGTAATACAATGGGTGCGTCGTTGTATATGGTCGCCGCGGTGAGGCCGTTCTCAATAGCGCCGGCATAGAAGAATGGTTTGAAGTTTGATCCAGGCTGTCTTTTTGCCTGGGTGGCGTGGTTAAACTGTTTCGCTTTGAAATCGTAACCACCGACCAGCGCCCTTATCGCCCCCACCCTGGGATCGAGTGCTACCAGAGCGCCCTGGATATCTGGTACCTGTCCAAGTTTCCAGCTGTCATTGACGGCTTCAATCCTGACGAAGTCCCCGACACCGACTATTTCAGTCGCCAGTTTTGGTCTCTGACCTTTCGAATTAACGTTCAGATAGGGTCTGGTCCAGCTCATTCCCTCCCAGGTAAGCGTTATGACTTCCAGTTCCTGATTCAGAACATCGATCTCCTTGTCACGGGTTTCAATGACGATGGCAGGCTGCTGATTACCCAGGGTCTGCGCCTTATTGAGAGAGGCGACCCAGTTGGCGGGGTAACCATATTCCGGAGCGGCCAGGTACTCGTCGGTACCTTGAATACGCCTGAACTCTGGTCCGCGATAGCCGTGGCGGCGATCATATTGGTTTAGTCTGGTTTGAATTGCTTTTTCGGCTGCCCGTTGCATCTCACTGTCGATTGTCGTGTGTACGATTAAACCCTGATTGTATGCATCTGAACCAAATTCAGTAAGTAAGTGCTTGCGTACCATTTCAGACACGTATAATGAGGGCAACTCAATAGTTCGCTGATGAACACTCGCCGTAATGGGTGCCTTGGTGGATACTTCAAACTGACTTCTTGAGATGGATTGCTGATCCAGCATCCGCTGCAGCACCAGGTTGCGGCGGCCAAGGGCCCGGTCTGGTCCATTGATGGGGTTACCCGCTTCCGGGGCTTTTGGAATGCCCGCGAGCATGGCAATCTGGGCCAGGTCCAACTGGTCAACATCCTTGCCATAATAGGTATTTGCGGCAGCCTGTATGCCAAACGCATGTTTACCAAAGGGGATAATATTCAGGTAGAGGGTGAGGATTTCTTTTTTACTCAGTTCACGCTCTATCTTGAGTGCCAGCAGCATCTCCTTGAACTTTCGGATAAAGCGTACCTGAGAGTCACCGGAGATATTCTTTACCAGTTGCATCGTGATGGTAGAGGCACCGCTCCGGATTGATCCCTGGTTGCGTATAAGTAGCCAGGTCGCGTTGGCAACGGTTATCAGGTCGATGCCACTGTGTTCAAAAAAGCGCTTGTCTTCAGTGTCTAGTAGAGCCCGAATGAATAGGGGTGGAATGTCATCATAACGGATCGGTGTAAGCCGCTCACCGAATTCCTGGATCAGCTTATTATCTGCAGAGTAGATTCGCATTGGTGCTCGAATCTTCACGTCCTTGAATGTAGCCGCGTCGGGAATCTGTGGATTCAGATAGAGAAATGCCGCTGACAGCAAGAGAATGCAGCCACAGGTGGCTGCCGCAGCGCCCCAGGTGATTATTCTGCCGATTCTATTCATTTAAAATAAGGCGATTGCGAAAAAGGAGAAGTATAGGGTGTTTGATGGGCAATGGTGAGGCTGAACTCCGTAGAAATTTGATTATAATGGCTAGCCCCACTGCGAGAGGTCAATCACGGTGGAATATGGACTCCGTGTGCCACCGGTCTGATTTACCCTGATCCCAGCACCTGAAGCCAACCTAAACGGATTCGGAGGACACTAGGGCTAGTGTTATAAATTCGGGAGGACCCCAATATCTAGATCTATTGGGACGGAAAAAATGCCTATAAATGAAAGCATTAGGAGATTTTATTCATTTAAATTGTTTGCGATTAGGTTAAAGGTGTTATTTAATGTGATATTGCATATATCGACCGTAAGTACGTGTACTAATTAGGAAATTACATTGTTTGGTTTTCTCAGTAAAGGTGACATCAGCATGCTCGGGCTGGACATCAGTTCAACTTCTGTGAAGTTGTTGGAGTTGAGTCGCTCGGGTGGCAATTACAGGGTGGAGAGTTACGGCGTGGAGCCTCTGCCCGAAAACGCCGTTGTGGAGAAGAACATCAGTGACGTCGAAGGCGTGGGCGAAGCTATTTCGCGTTTAACGGAACGCTGCAAGACGAAAGTAAAACTCGCTGCCGTTGCGGTAGCCGGGTCAGCTGTCATAACCAAGACCATAGAAATGGCAGCAACTCTCTCAGAAGATGATATGGAAAACCAGATTGAGGTAGAGGCGGACCAGTACATTCCATACTCCCTCGATGAGGTGGCGTTGGATTTTGAAGTCCAGGGGCAGTCGCCGCGAAGCGAAGAGCAGGTGGAAGTCTTACTGGCTGCATGCCGTCGAGAAAATGTTGAGATGCGGGAAGCTGCGCTTGAACTTGGTGGTCTGAAAGCAAAAGTCGTTGATATTGAAGCACACTGCATGCAACGCGCGTTTGAATTGGTCAGGGCAGATTTTGCTGAAGAGGGTACCGAAGAGGAAGATCATATCGTTGCGATTATCGATATTGGTGCAACCATGACAACCCTGAGCGTAATTACAGGGGAAGGCGCTCCCTATACCCGCGAGCAGCTATTTGGTGGTAAGCAGCTTACCGAGGAAATTCAGCGTCGCTATAGCCTGTCCGTCGAAGAGGCAGGGCTTGCCAAAAAACAAGGCGGGTTGCCAGACGATTACGAGAGTGAGGTACTGGTGCCCTTCAAAGAAGCCATTGTCCAGCAGGTCACCAGGTCTTTGCAGTTCTTCTATTCTTCCAGTGCTTATGATGATGTGGATCACATCATTCTTGCAGGCGGCACTTCATCAATAGAAGGACTGGCTGATATGGTCGCTGCCAAATTGGGCACACCCTGTTCTATCGCAAACCCTTTCGCCAAGATGTCACTGTCATCAAAGGTGAACGAGTCCAATCTGAGCAACGATGCTCCAGCGCTTATGATCGCATGTGGTCTTGCGTTGAGGAGTTTCGATTGAGTAACCGCCGGGTAACAAAAGGGGGGTAGCGCATGGCTGATATCAAAATTAATTTACTCCCGTGGCGGGCTGACCTCCGCGAACAGAAAAAGAAGGAATTCTTGAATGTTTTAGTCGGTGTGCTGCTGATAGCTGGTCTTATCGTCGGTGGTTTTGATCGTTTTTACAACAGAGAAATAGATAATCAAACAGGGCGGAACAACTTTCTTACCGGTGAAATTAAGCTCCTTGAAACAAGGATTGAAGAAATTAAACTGCTACAGCAGACAAGAAACGAGCTACTCGCAAGAATGGAGGTGATCCAGAACTTGCAGGGGAACAGGCCCATCATAGTGAGATTGTTTGATGAGCTCGCCCGTCAGCTTGCTCCCAGGGTCTTTTTCACTGACCTGCGGCTTGTGGGCAAAGAACTTTCAATCAGGGGCGTTGCGGAATCAAACAACAGAATTTCGAGTCAGCTTCGAAATTTGTCTGAATCAACCTGGTTTGATAAACCCAATGTGACCGCAATTAATGCTGATTCGAACTATGGTCCTCAGTCCAGCCAATTTGCGTTGAGTGTAGTGCAGAGCACGCCGAAGAAAGAGGAGCCGAACTAGTCATGGCTATGGAAGATCTCATGGAGTCTCTCCAGAATTTTGACAT
>PBRP01000131.1 GCA_002726655.1 Gammaproteobacteria bacterium | reverse complement strand
GTTGCAATTGAGGCAGTAATAAAGCGTGCCTTGCGTGAACGGGTATCGCTGATTCTTGAAGGAGTCCATGTCCAGCCGGCATTTATGGAGCAACTTGTAGATAGTGATGAGGCAATCATTGTGCCCATCATGCTTGGAGTACTGAAGCGCAAACAGTTGCATCAAAGAATACGTGGCCGGGGAGTTGATGCGCCCCAGCGTCGAAGCGAACGCTATTTGAGGCATTTTGATGAAATCTGGCGACTGCAATCTTATCTTTTGTCCGGGGCCGAAAAATCCAACATACCTGTTGTCGTTAACAGTGATAAAAATACAGTATTCAATGACATTATGTCCATCGTCATAGAGACACTTGAGAAGGATTTCGATAGAGCGGCGAAGGACGTTTTCTGACCCCGCAGGACACCTGTTGATATTGTCTAACCAATCAACCGGATTGCGCGTGAAGTATTCAGCCCGGGGTCAGGGTGAAGCTGGCCTGCCAGGCGGATATGGATGACCACTAACGGAAGTATTAAGGCAGCGGCTGATATTTCGTTGACCTGGCTTCTGCTAATGTCAGCGAATTCTAACAATTCATGCAATGTTAGGGCGTAAGGGAGACCTTCGGCTTGTGGAAAAAACTGCAAATAGCCGTACAATAAGAGGTTCGGTTTTTGGCTTCGGCCCTTTAAGTTAAACAGGAGCGACAAATGGACTGGTTGTTAATAGGTAAACTGTTTTTGATCCTGTTTCTCATTGTTGGTAATGCATTTTTTGTCGCTTCAGAGATTGCTCTGACATCTGCTCGCCGCAGTCGCATCAAACAGCTGGCCAGTACTGGCAACAGTTCTGCCAAGATTGTCCAGATTCTCCATGATGAACCTGAGCGTTTTTATTCGGTTACTCAGATCGGCATTACTCTGGTTTCACTTGCGCTGGGTGCAATCGGTATTGTAACGCTTACGGAGGTGATGGCTCCCGGGTTTGAGGTAACCTTTGGTCTGTTGAGTGAAGGTGAGGAGATGATGCGTTGGGCTCACACATTCTCCTATGCCGTGGCCTTTATCATTATTTCTTTTCTGCACGTGGTAGGGGGTGAGTTGGCGCCCAAAGTGCTAGCCTTTCACAGGGCGGAAGCTATGAGTCTGGCGGTCGCCAGGATTATTAAGTCGCTTCATACCATATTGCGCCCCCTCATCTGGGTCATGAATAAGTCTTCATACGGTCTGCTGTGGTTATTCGGGCAACGTGATCTGGCGATGAACGGCGAGGGTCACTTCTCAATGACAGGGGAGGAGATTCGTACCATCCTCAGCGCCAGTGAGCAGGAGGGTGTCCTTAATCCGCAGTTGACCATGATGCTTCGTGGTGTTTTCGATCTTGATGAGCACACGGCCCGGGATGCCATGATTCCGCGTACCGAAGTAGATGCGATTCCACATACGGCCGTCGTTGCCGACGTGCTTACACTGTTTAAAGAAGAGCTACGTGAGCGTTATCCTGTCTACCAAACATCTCTTGATAACATCATTGGCATTGTTTCCGTCAAGCAACTACTCAATAGGATGGCATCTTCTGAGAGTCCTGAATTGATAGCAGAAACTATCGCCAGCCCTGTAACGGAGGTGATGATGCCGGCGTATTACATTCCCGATACCATGCCACTGAGCAAGCTCCTGAAGGATTTCACCAATAACCGTCGACAGATTGCCATTGTGCTGGATGAATACGGCGGAACCGATGGTCTTATTACGTTGGAAGATATACTCGAAGAGATCGTCGGTGACTATGAGGATGAGTTCTCCCCAAGGAACCGGCATATCAAGATCGAGGATAAGCATCACTTTAATATTAGTGCAGGTGTGCGCGTAACTGAGCTGGAACCCAAATTGAATTTCCCGTTCCCCACGGGGGACTATGTAACGCTGGGAGGGCTTATAAATCAACACCTTGGTCGCCTGGCAAAGGTTGGAGACCTCGTTCAGCTTGAAGGAGCATGTTTAAGAGTCCTGGAGATGGATAAGCACAGGATCGTCAAGGTGCAGTTCGAATACCAGGGAACTGATATCCATGATGAGATGGAGAATCTGGAAGGTCTGGAGGAAGAGGAAGGTGAGGCTCAAGCGATATCTGACGAGTCAGAGAGCAAGGTCTTGAAATTGGCTGCCAATGATTTCAACGATAAGGACCAACCAGAGGAACTGACGAGTACAAGTTAGTTCCTGTCTGTATAGTGGAGAATTGATCAGTTATGAAGGAACTAACCTGCTCGATATCAAGTTTGCAAAATAAGCAGTTAGTTCCTGTCTGTATAGTGGAGAATTGATCAGTTATGAAGGAACTAACCTGCTCGATATCAAGTTTGCAATATAAGCAGTTAGTTCCTGTCCCCAAAAGGTGAATTTTGCCAAATGTCACGATACGACAATAACGTTAGGCATATAAGACAGTTGCTTAGGGAGGTGTCGGACCGCCCGGGACTAACCCGCTCGATATCCAAATCCGGGCAAGCACTGGTTAGTTTTTGTCCCAATTTGGGTATCGACTGTGCTGTGCTGGACATGCAAAATCCAAGCTGAAACAATGTATTTCAGCTATCAAAAACGGAATCGTATGGTATGAGCAGCAACTCGATATGGGGAAATATCAGGCGCTATTTCCAACCCACCCTGGAAACCGTTGTCCCTGAACATTCCCAAAAGATCCGTCTGTCAGGCATGGCACTGCGGATTCCAATCAATGGATATCCGGAGTTCAGGATTGAAATGGGCGAGCAAGAGCTCATTCTGACCGCGGATCCTGGTATTGGTGCCAGCAGTGGGGAATCACCCTGCGACTTCCTGTTGTTCGATGCGGGACGATATATCAGCCAGATAGGACACTTTCAAAGACTGGCTCCCGGTAATACGCTTGCGCTGGAGAAAAACGTTTATAACCAGAAATATGTGTTCAGTTCTCCCCGGGAAGTATTTCGCCGCAAACTTTCAATCTCCCACACGGGAGATGGTCTGATATTTCAGGACCCTGTCTCGGAGCATGGCACCTACCTTACACTAACGGGTACTGGAGAAGACAACCCGAGAATTGACACTCGTCGAAGGGCTGCCCTGCAGCGGGTCCGGGAAATTTTTGGCGGTCCTCTTGCTCCCTTGAATCCTGAAATGGCAACGGCAGCCCTAAGAGAAGTAAATGCTCTCCTCAAGAATGCATCAGGCCACCCCAGGGACGCTGAAGGGAACCCCGGAGGGATCATAGAACTACCGGATAGTGTTACGCCTATCCTGGTTGGTGATCTGCATGCCAGTGTTGATAATCTGTTAACGGTCCTAAGCGAGAATGCGTTCCTTGACTGCCTTGAAAGTGGCACAGCTGCTCTCATCATTCTTGGTGATGCTGTGCATGAGGAAGATTCCGACAGGCTCAAAGAAATGGATCGTTCTCTTTTGATGATGGATCTGATTTTCAAGCTAAAACTGCGCTTTCCAGATAATGTTCACTACCTCATCGGCAACCATGATAGCTTTTTTGATGAGGTTATGAAGCGGGGAATTCCCCAGGGCTTGCTCTGGGACAAGCATGTGGTTTCGGTTCGAGGTGAAGACTACCGGTCTGAAATGCAACTCTTTTACCGCCAGGCGCCTTTGCTGGCGCTGTCAAATCATTTTGTGGCCTGTCACGCGGGACCTCCACGCAAGAAGGTCTCCCGACAGATGCTTGTGGATGTTCGCAAGTTTCCTGAAATAGTCCATGATATGACCTGGAACAGGGTCAGAACAACAGCATTCCCCGCAGGCTATACAAGTAGTGATGTCCGCCAGTTTCGCAAGTCGCTTGACCTCGAGAGTGATACTCCCTTCATGGTTGGCCACAATATGTGTTCCAGTGAAGGAACGCTGTGGCTAAATGTCGGTGATATTAAGCGACACCACGTTGTGATCAGTTCTCGATCTGATCAAGTGGGTCTATTTACCTGCGTTGATGGCAAGATGATACCGCAGATCTATCCAGCTGCAGCTCTAACACAATGGATGAACGAGCAGGCTTCCACAGCGTGAAAGTTTCACCTACATGATGCGTGTGCAGGTAGATGTTGCACCATTATGTTTTGCCGGGTGAATCATCCTCGCCAATAATTCTTCGTGGCATACTATCGAAATCGTTGCGTATGAGAACCTGCAGGCCACTTCGGTGAAAGTGCAGTGCCAGCAATTCATAAACCGAACATTGGATTTCAACTTCGGCCAGTGTGAAGTTTTTGTCGACCGGATGACTTTGGTCAGCAGCACGGTGCTGCCGTACTTCATAAATTTTCCTGGCGGGTGGAAGCAGGAAGTCGAATACATATTGCGCTCGCCAGTCGGTAGAGAAAAACCACTTATTCAATGGAGGGATCTGGATTCGTTCCAGGTTGATCTCTGTTGGCGATGCAAGCCAACCCCGGTCGAATACGGTACAACCTCCACGAACTTCCTTGAACGGAATACAGAAATGGACCTCTCTGGGTCGGTATGAAAGGAGCCGGTTCTGCCACCAGTTATCCTCTGAGAGATCAATGCAACCCTCTTCCGGCCATCCACCAATTTTCTGGATAAGTGTCGATTTGCCACTGGCTGGCGGGCCGGTAACGACAATCTGGCGAAATTTGGTATCCGAGGGAATGGCATAACCCTTGACCCAGCCGATAGTTTCAACCTCAATACTATTCAACGGCATCAGACATCTGCTTCAGTCCTTACGGCTAAACTTTATGAAGGAAACAGCTAGACAAGGTGGAATATCACCAGTTGTAGTGATCGACAATAGGATATTGAGCCAGTTGATCAAGTAGTCTGCCTCTAAAACACACAAATACCACTAGTATGCACTAGTTGAGGGGAAGGGGTGACATAAAGACAATGTCACCCTTTAGAGCACGAAAATGCCTACGAAAACATACCCTTGAGGGTGAAAAAGAACAGTGCCGCCAGCGCTGCACCGGCGGGAAGTGTTACCAACCATGAAATGACAATACCACCAATTACCCGCAAATCAATTGCGCCGACTCCACGTGCCAGGCCAACGCCAATGACTGCGCCCACGGCGATATGTGTGGTTGAGACAGGCAGGCCGGTTCGTGACGCAAGCACGACGGTCGCCGCTGCTGCCAGAGTCGCACAATAGCCACGGCTCGGGGTTAGCTGGGTGATACCGCTGCCGATCGTTTTCATGACCCTGTAACCCATTGTTGCGAGGCCAACCACGATACCGATTCCACCAAGAACAAGTATCCAAATCGGCAGGGCAGATTCTTGGGCAACTTCACCACCGGACTGCACGATACTGACGACAGCAGCAAGGGGCGCGATACCGTTAGCGACATCGTTGGAACCATGTGCGAAGGCCATGGCACAAGCGGTGAAAATCATCATGGGAGTGAATACTTTTTCTACACTGGCAAAGTGAAACTCGCGGTCAGACTCCTCGTCAACTTCAACCCGGTTAATCAGTACTTTCCCAATTCCGGCCAGGACCAGTCCGAATACAAAAGCCGATAGGAAACTCATACCGACCGTTAGCTCGATGTTCAGATGCTTCAAGCCCTTGAACAGGGTAACGAGGGATATAATGAAACCGACCAGGAATATATAAGCTGGGCCCCAGCGTTTCGCGTTCTGAAATGGGTTTTCTGTGTTCAAGATTAGTCTGCGGATACTCATCATCAGCATGAAGGCAATAGCCCCTCCCAGCACCGGTGACACCACCCAACTGGCGGCAATCTGCATCACCTTGCCCCACTCCACCGCATCGGGGCCTATACCCACTATTGCGAAACCAATGACTGCGCCGACGATGGTGTGGGTCGTCGATACCGGCCACCCTTTGGTTGAGGCAATCATTAGCCAGATACCCGCTGCCAACAGGGCAGACAGCATGCCAAAGACCAGGATCTCGGGACTATTGGTAATTGATGAGGGGTCAATAATGCCTTTGCGGATCGTCTGTGTAACATTTCCACCAGCGATAAAGGCACCGGTAAACTCAAAAATCGCAGCGATCACAATCGCCTGTTTGACAGTAATTGCACCGGACCCTACGGATGTTCCCATTGCGTTTGCGACATCATTGGCACCAATACCCCAGGTCATGTAGAGGCCGAAGACGATTGCCATAACCATAAAGATAAAACCGTATGTTTCGATAATTTCCATTGACTTATTCCAGAATCAGTTTCTGTTTATAGGTGCTATCGGCTGTATTAGCGTTCCAAAAAAACAGCCGATCTCCATTCTCCTCTGCATAATCTAATGTTCACCTGGCTATCAGTAAGCGTAGTCTGTCTCCTACCTTTTCGGCATAGTCCGCCAGGTCGCCGATCCACTCGATCAGCTGATACCACATCATTACCGAAACAGGTTTCATCTCATCTTCATGCTCAAACAGAAGCCTGGTCAGGGCAATGCCAAGTTCGTCGGTGTCGTCTTCAACCAGGTTGAGGGCTTCGACCATTTCCTCAACCAGGGTTGCTTCGCGACCTCGAAACCCCGTCGCCAGTAGTTCGTCCAGCTCTTCAATAATTTTTGCGGACTGTTCGCATGCATCGACACAGCGCATGACCAGCGCCTTCATCGGCTCCTGCATGAAATCTGGAACTTCCATACGACGCTCAACCAGCATTCCTGCTATATCCTGGGCCGTGTCGGCGATTGAATCCTGCATCTGCAGGATTTCCAACAGGTCACGCCGGTCCACGGGCATGAACAGGCTTTTTGGCAGGGCACCGCGCATCTCATTCTTGATTTGGTCAGCCTCTGACTCATGCTCGAAAATCTTGTCCTTGGCGGCCACCACCTTCTCCTGGTCACCTGCTTCCAGGGCTGCAAACAGAATCGGGATTTCGTGGACACAATTGAGGACGGCACGCATATGGACCTGCAGCCCCTTGAACGGGGACTTGCCAAACAGGTTTGCTAGTGGATTAGTGGATGACATGGCTATTGTTCTCCTGAGGCATCTATTTATGGAGGTCGCGAGAGTTTACGCGGTGTTTGAAATGGTTGTCGATGACCTGGGTCAAAACGGTCAAAAAACCCAGGAACGGAACTATGTATCTGCCTCGATAATCACCACCACCTGGCCCTCCTCGATAGCATCTTCTTCCTTGACCAGAAGCTCTGAAACAACACCTGCGCAGGGCGTCTCAACGGGTATTTCCATCTTCATGGATTCAAGGATCAACAACGCGTCCTCAGCATCGACATGGTCACCAACGGCAACCTCGACCTTCCAGACATTTCCGGTGACTTCGGATCTTATCTCTAAGCGGCTCATATTCAATTTCTATGAATCAAACATAATAATGTGGCGCGCTTCCTTACCAGATTTCAGTGCTTCGAGCGCATCGTTAACTTCTTCCAACTTGATATGCTTTGAAATCATTTCATCAAGGTGCAATTTCCCTGCGAGATAAAATTCGATGAACCTTGGCATATCTATGCGGAAGCGATTCGAACCCATATTTGAACCCTGAATCTTTTTCTCCGCCAGGAAATCCACTCCGTGGAGTTCAACCATGGTACCAACGGGGATCATGCCAATAACGGTTGCGGTACCGCCAGCTCCAAGCATCTGGAATGACTGTTCTGCCGTCGCCTTCAGACCGATAGCTTCGAATGTATAGTCACAACCACCTTGTGTCATCTCGATGATTTCGCCCACCACGTTACCTGAACTCGCGTTCACGGTATGGGTTGCACCCAGAGCCTTGGCTATCTCCAGCTTGGAATCCACCATGTCTACGGCAATTATCTGTCCGGCTCCAGCAATCGCTGCGCCGTTAATTGCAGCCAGTCCTACGCCACCACAGCCGATGACCGCTACTTTCGATCCAGGTTCAACTTTCGCGGTATGAAATACGGCACCAACCCCGGTTGTGGTTGAACAGCCTATCAGGGCCGCGCGGTCCATTGGCATGTCCTTCCGGACTTTGACCAGGGCATGTTCATGTATCAGCATAAGTTCAGCGAAGGAGGACAGGTTCAGGAACTGGTGAATAGGCTGGCTGTTCTGGTGCAGCCTCGGTTCCTGGTCTGCTTCCCGTGAAACTTCGGGGCTCTGGCACAGGGCGAGATGCCCTGTCAGACACTTGTCGCAATGACCACAAAACGCAGACAGGCATGTAATGACGTGATCCCCTTTACTGACATAAGTGACATCACTGCCCACCTCCTCAACAATTCCGGCACTTTCATGGCCAAGAATCGTTGGCAGCATATAGGGGTAGGAACCATCGAGAAAGTGCAGGTCGCTATGGCAGACTCCGGCTGCGACCGGTCGCACGAGGACCTCTCGCGGTCCCGGTTTTGAGACCTGGACCTCTTCGATCTCAAGTGGTGTATTCTGTTCGCGCAAGACAGCTGCTTTCATGGTAATCCTCAGTCGTAAAGGTGTATAAACATAGCCAACAAAAAGGCTGGATGACAAAACTATCATGATTTTGAAGCGAAATGCCATGTGCATCGAGCCATCACGAACTTAGAAGCAGAACAAAAATGACTGGTGAAAGGGTTGTTATCGGGGTTGGCGGAAATATGGGCGATCCTGTAGCTACACTGTCCAGTGCTCTAGATGAACTCGGGAAGCTTGCGGTTGGTGAAATAGTCGTGTCGAATATTTACCGATCTGAGCCGGTCGGCCTGGGAAACGACGCGAGTGATTTTGCCAATGCTGTTGCCCAGTTTGAATGTGAGTTTGAACCTATGATGCTGTTGAAGCGTCTGCAGACGCTTGAGCAAAGATTTGGACGTGTTCGGCAGACAGCAGGCTCGAGGATGGATGGATCGCACGCCTATGAATCGAGAACCCTTGACCTGGATATTATTTCGTTCGGGGACAGGCTGATCGCCGAGGGCGATCTCCAGGTACCCCATCCCCGAGCCTTTGAAAGGTTGTTTGTGCTGTTACCCCTTCAGGAAATAGATCCCGGCTTTCAATTCGCCGATCGGGCTGAATCTTTGCAGCAGCTCATTGACCAGGCGCCAGAAATGGCAATCAGGTCATGGCAGCACAATCAATGAAATGTATGGCCTAGATTATGCGTGACTGGTGATTCTTCCAGTATTGTTCGCGCAGTTCCCGCTTGTAGAGCTTACCCGTAGGATGCCGGGGCAGTAAATCAACAAAGTCTATGGACCGGGGGCACTTGGCATGGGAAATCTTCTCGCGGCAGTAGTTGATTAGAAGGTCCGCCGTCCCTGGGGATGCCTTTGTATTATCGTTAAGCTGTACAACCGCTTTAACTTCTTCTCCAAACTCATCATTGGGTACGCCGAAAACCGCCACGTCAGCAACCTCTTCATGATTAATCAGGGTGTTTTCGATTTCCTGTGGATAGATATTCACACCCCCGGAAATGATCATGAATGACTTACGATCACGAAGGTAAAGGAATCCCTCTTCATCAAGGTATCCCAGGTCACCCAAGGTTGACCAACCCCTGTCGTTCATGGCTGCCGCCGTCTGTTCCGGATCCTTGTAGTAAGCGAAATCGGAACCGTTAGCGAAGTAGACCGTGCCGATACTGTTGGCTGGAAGTTCCTGGTCATCCTCGTCGACGATTCGCAGTTCGCCATGTATGGCTCGACCTACACTTCCCTTGTGGTTTAGCCATTCATGGCTGGTAATCGCTGTCGAACCGTTGGCTTCAGTGCCCGAGTAGTACTCGAATAGAATCGGACCCCACCAGTCGATCATGGCCTGCTTTATCTCCACAGGGCATGGGGCGGCTGCGTGAATTGCGAACTTGAGGGAGGAAAGGCTAAAGGACCCTCTGACTGATGCTGGCAATTTGAGTAGACGAACAAACATGGTGGGAACCCACTGGCTGTGAGTAATGGCAAACTGCTCGATTAAACTCAGAGCTGTCTCGGCATCGAATTTTTCCATGATCACAGCGGTGCCACCCATGCGGGTTACCATGAGGTTGTAGCGAAGCGGTGCTGAGTGATACAGGGGTGCAGTTGAAAGGTATCGAGTTGAATCGTCTACCTGGTGCATTTTTAGCCGGGTCTTAAACAGGGTTGAGACCGTACCGGGTGGTGATAGATCCAGTTGAAAACGAACACCCTTTGGCCTCCCGGTGGTTCCGGACGAATAGATCATTTCCGCCCCTTCACAGGCATTGGCAACGGGCGTGGTTGGGAAGCTCGAGATGGCTTCACCCCAGTTCGGGTACTCACCTTCATCGACCAGGAAGATTTGCAATTGACCGAGGTTTTCTGACTTGAGCTTCGAAAGATATTCGCTGGATGTTATTAGGACGCGTGCATCGGAATTGATAAGGATGTGTTCTATTTCATCTTGCTGGAACAGGACACTTATAGGTGTGTAGTAGAGACCTGATCTTTGTGCTGCCCAGCAGATCTGAAGATAACTTATGTGGTTACCAAGCAAGACAGCAATCCCATCGCGGGGCCGCAGGCCGAGATGCTGAAAATGATGGGAAGCCTGGTTTGAGCGTTCATCCAACTGCAGATAAGTGACGGATTCACCTCGGCCGGCCACGCCTCCGCCGGCCACACCTCTGCCGACCATGTAGTATGCAACCTTGCTGGGTTGACTTTGGCGATGAACTCCTAAATGCATTTGATCGGCTCTATGGACCAGTCAGGAGAGTTCTGGTCCGTCATGAACTAGAAATGCTAGTCAGAATTTTTTGGGAAGGCCGGAATTGGTAAGGGCGAAACGTTGCCAGCTTTTGCCTCAGAGATTTTGCCAATACCTTCTTTGGCCACTTCATCTATTCTGACCACTGCGTGCATTGGAATGTAACTTCTGCTGACACCCTCAAATTCAGACTTGAGCTTTTCTTCGCTTGGGTCGACCAGCAGTTGTGATCGTTCACCAAAGACGAGTTCCTCTATTTCGATGAATCCATAGAGATCAGACTGGTAAATCTGCCGGGCGTAAATCTCAAAGATCTGTCCCTGATTGAAAAAAATAATTTTGTATATTGGGGTGCTGGACATAAATACTTCTTTTTCGCTGTGGTAAAGACCCTACCGGGGCCATTTGAGTTGGGAGTTTTGGGTTTTCAGCAGACATTGTCAACATGACGGGCTGAAGATATTCATATGGTAGCGGGAATCCAAATTTCAAGTGGTTTCGGCTATCCGGCAGGTTAATCGATGTCTATAATGGCGCCCCTTTTTAGGATCACAGTTAAAGACCACGTGAGTAGCAAGCTGTTTATCAAGACCTATGGCTGCCAGATGAATGAGTATGATTCATCAAGAATAGTCGATTTGCTGAAAGAAATTCATGGATATGAGATCACGGACCGGGAGGAAGACGCGGATTTATTGCTCCTCAACACCTGTTCGATTCGTGAAAGGGCGCAGGAGAAGGTTTTCCACCAGTTGGGCCGCTGGCGCCGGCTTAAGGTTGATAACCCTGGTGTACTCATCGCGGTAGGTGGTTGTGTGGCGAGCCAGGAGGGAGAGGCGATCAGCAGTCGGGCTCCCTATGTCGATGTCATTTTTGGCCCTCAGACATTACACCGGTTGCCGGAAATGATTGCGGGCTCAGCAAAGACTGCGTCAACCGTTGTGGATATTAGTTTCCCGAAGATTGAAAAGTTTGACTGCCTGCCTGATCCAGCCGTAAGAGGTTCCTCTGCATTTGTATCCGTGATTGAAGGATGCAACAAGTTTTGTACCTTTTGCGTTGTCCCCTATACCAGGGGCCTAGAAGTTTCCCGTCCCCTGGAAGATGTATTGAAAGAGGTTCGACACCTTGCTGAGCAGGGTGTTCGTGAGGTTAACCTCCTGGGGCAGAACGTCAATGCCTATCGGGGTGATCTATCTGCGGGGGACCCGGGAACTGCAGATCTGGCCCACCTCATTACAGTTGTTGCCAATATAGAGGGCATCGACAGAATTCGGTTCACTACATCCCACCCGGTTGAATTTTCAGACAGCCTGGTTGAAGCGTATGCCCGGGTGCCTGAATTGGTTAGCCACCTTCACCTGCCGGTACAAAGTGGCGCTGACAGGGTCCTGTCCAGAATGAAGCGCCGCCATACGGTTCTGGAATACAAGTCCACAATCAGGAAGCTAAAGGCCGTTCGCCCGGATATTAGCCTGTCTTCTGATTTCATCGTTGGTTTTCCTGGCGAGACTAACGATGATTTTAAGGCGACGATGAACCTGATTCAGGAGATAGGGTTCGACCAGTCATTCAGCTTCATTTTCAGTGCCCGGCCCGGAACCCCAGCAATGAAATTGCCGGACGACACACCAATGGAAGTGAAAAAGGAGAGATTGCAAATACTGCAAACCCGAATTAGTCAGCAGGCAATGACCATTAGCCGGGCGATGGTTGACAGGGAACATACAATCCTGGTGTCTGGGGTCTCCAAGAGGGATCCGGGCCAATTGCAGGGCAGAACCGAGAATAATAGGGTGGTTAATTTCCCATCCAATGATGCGGCACTGATCGGCAATTTTGTACGGGTGAAGATTGTTGAAGCACTGCCGAACTCCTTACGCGGTTTGCTGGTTGTTCCGTAGGCTTATAAAACTTCACTTTCACTCACTGTGGCGAGGGTATATCCTGAATTTTCTGTGATAGATAAAATATGAATCAAGAAGCGAACGCTCAACCCCACCAGATAAAGCTGGAACCGAACGACAGCCAAAAGCTTGCAAGTTTATGCGGGCCTTTCGACGAGCACCTGCGACAGATTGAAAAGAGGCTGGAAATCACGATTAAGAATCGTGGTAATAATTTCCAACTTATGGGTGAGGATGCAAGGACGCTGGCGGCAGGCGAAATACTTGTCCACCTGTACCGGGAAGTGAATAGCGGAACCGGTTTGACAGCGGATACTGTACACCTGTTTCTGCAGGAATCTGGTGTTGATGCGATGATGAATCAGGAAGCAGACAATGCTGAAGACTTGATCAACACCCACAGGAAGAGCGTCAAACCCAGGGGGCGCAATCAGGTTAGCTATGTTCGCTGTATCCGTTCCCATGACATCAACTTCGGTATTGGTCCTGCCGGGACCGGCAAGACTTATCTTGCAGTTGCCTGTGGCGTTGAAGCTTTTGAGCAGGAAAGGGTAAGGAGAATCCTGCTGGTTCGACCAGCCGTTGAAGCCGGTGAGAAACTTGGATTCCTACCTGGGGATCTTAGCCAGAAGATCGATCCATACCTTCGGCCCTTATATGATGCTTTGTACGAACTGCTCGGGTTTGAAAGGGTCGAGAAACTGATCGAAAAGAACATCATTGAAGTAGCACCACTTGCCTACATGAGGGGCCGTACCCTGAATGATTCATTTATCATCCTCGATGAAAGCCAGAACACGACGGTTGAGCAAATGAAGATGTTCCTGACTCGAATCGGCTTTGGATCAAATGTGGTTGTTACCGGTGATATCACACAGGTTGATCTGCCACATCGTACCAAATCAGGGTTAAAGCAGGTCGTGGATGTCTTGAAGGGGGTAAAGGGTATTTCGTTTACCCGCTTTAGCCCAAAAGATGTCGTAAGGCACCCGCTGGTGCAAAGGATTGTTGAGGCTTATGACAGCCATGAAGAAGCCGGTGGTGATCACAAGAGGCCAAATATAGAGATAAGTCCAGGCTAGTACCCATGCCTGACCATCAGCTTGATATTCAATGGTGTGTGGCAGAGCACACACAACTGCCGGGTGAAGACCTCATTCGACACTGGGCCAATGTTTGTCTCAGGGAGCTTATAGACGGGGATGCTGAAGTCTGTCTGCGAATTGTAGATGTGAGTGAGATTCGATCTATTAATCTGACATACAGGGGCAGGGATGAGGCAACCAATGTAATATCTTTCCCCAATGACAGCCTGGATGAAAATGGCCGTATCCTGCTTGGTGATATAGTGATTTGCCAGGAGGTCGTCGCTACTGAGTCAAAACAACAGGGGAAATCAGTTGAAGCCCATTTCGCTCATCTACTGATACATGGGATTCTACACTTGCAGGGACATGACCACTTCTTAGATGATCAGGCTGATAGAATGGAACGGATTGAAATTGATTTGATGGAAAATCTTGGCTATGGCAACCCCTATGAGTGAAGAGGGATCCCGTTCATGGTTTGAGAAACTTTCGCTTGTCTTGAGTGGTGAGCCTGGTTCAAGAGCAGAACTCATTGAGCTGTTGCGAGCTTCTGAACAAAGGAACCTCTTGGATGCTGAGGCCCTTGGAATTATTGAAGGTGCTCTTCTTGTCTCGGATATGCAGGCGCGTGAGATCATGGTACCGAGAACCCAGGTCGTATTTGTCCAGCAGGAAATGAACTTCGATGAAGTTCTCCCGGTGGTCATTGAATCAGGTCATTCACGTTTTCCGGTTGTGACTGAAAATCCGGATGATGTTGTTGGTATCTTGATGGCTAAAGATCTGCTGCCTCTTGCCATGAAGGAGAAAGGGACGCGTTTTAAAATGCGTGATTTGCTAAGACCATGCACCGCTATTCCAGAGAGTAAACGACTGAATGTTTTGCTGGAAGAGTTCAGGACAACTCGTAACCATCTGGCTGTCGTTTATGATGAATATGGTGGCGTATCGGGCATCATTACTATTGAAGATGTGCTGGAACAAATCGTCGGTGATATTGAGGATGAGTATGATTTTGATGAAGAAGACTTTATCAAGCAGCATTCTGAAAACAGTTTCAACATCAAGGCACTGATGCCTATTATCGATTTCAATGATCACTTCCATTGTAAATTTAGCCACGAGGAATTTGATACGATCGGTGGAATGATCATTCACCATCTTGGGCATTTGCCTGAACAGGGTGAACAGGCTCAGGTGGGTGGCTTTGACTTCAAGGTAGTGAGTGCGGACGGTCGAAAGATTAAACTGTTGCAGATGACCCGGAGTGGGGAAAAGTAATTTGCTGAAAATAGACAGCCTGCTGCGGAAGTACCCGTCTGCTGGCCATGTCGTCGCGCTTGCCGGTGGCGCACTTGTTCCTTTCACGCTCGCTCCATTTAACTGGTGGCCCCTGGGGATCCTGAGTGTGCTGTTGTTGCTCGCCTGTATAGATGGCGAATCAACAAAGAAAGTGGTGTTGCGCTTCTATATGTACAACCTCGGCATGTTTGGTGTGGGGGCTTCCTGGATTTATGTCAGCATTAATGTTTATGGTGGTGCATCGCCGGTGCTTGCGGTTTCCCTTGTTGCCCTGTTTGTCATGTGGTGGTCACTTATTGGCTTGCTGCATGGGTATGTCTACGGGAAGTTTATTTCACGCTTGCCCCTTGGCCTGGTATTGGGATTCCCTGCAATGTGGGTGCTCGATGAGTGGTTTCGTGGCTGGTTCCTGACTGGCTTTCCCTGGTTATTCCTCGGCTACGGCCACTTGTCGTCACCTCTGCTTGGGTTTGCCCCCTTGGCAGGTGTATTTGCCATTAGCTTTTTTGCTGTGCTGACGGCGAGCCTCCTCTATCACTCTCTGCGCCATGGGAGACACTGGTACCTGATTGCTGTTACAGCCATCTGGTTATCAGGCTACGGCCTGTCACACCTAGAGTATGTAAGCCCTGATGACAGGGTCTCCGTGGTGGCAGTGCAGGGAAATATTGATCAGCATACCAAGTGGCGTCGTGAATCAGTGATGCCAATACTAAAAACCTACACTGACCTAACAGAGCCGGAATGGGGGGCTGAACTGATTGTCTGGCCAGAGGCTGCCATCACCCTATTTCGGGATAAGGCTACATGGTATTTGCAACAGCTTGATCGAAAGGGCAAGGAGTCTGGATCCACACTTGTACTGGGAATTCCTGATCGCGACGACGAAGGGAAATTCCTGAATACCGCTATAGCGGTCGGCGAAGGGGAAGGGATATACCACAAGCGGCGACTGGTACCATTTGGTGAATATGTTCCCCTGGAAAACTGGTTGCGCGGTATCATCACCTTCTTTGATCTGCCCATGTCCCACAACGAGGCGGGAGAACCTCTACAGCCAGCATTAAGGGCAGGGGATCTTACCCTGTCATTATCAATATGTTATGAGGTCGTCTATGCAGAGCTGGTGCGTTCGACGACAGGTTCGCCCGACTTGTTTGTCACCATCAGCAACGACACCTGGTTCGGGACATCCATTGGACCTGCCCAGCATTTGCAGATGGCGCAGATGCGCGCCGCGGAGAATGCGCGTTACCTGGTTCGTGCAACTAATAATGGTATTACGGCATTGATTGATCACAAGGGTGCGATAGTTAAGTCACTGCCCCAATCAGAAGCCGGTGTGCTGCGAGGAGATGCGGTGGTCATGACCGGAATGACGCCTTTCCATCGGTACGGTCATGCACCCGTATTGGCTTTGAGCCTGCTGCTGTTGCTTGTCCTAGCGGGTATCCATGCGTATTGGAAAAGTATGGAGTCACCCAATCCGGGTTAGCTTTCTGCACGGATGCCAGTGGGGGCTATTTTGCCTGGTACAGGCTCCCTAAATGAACCGGTTGTTTACTCCCCTGGCCGGCGTTCATGTAGAATTGCGGTTTGAGTTTTCTAAAGCATTAATGATGGACGAAAAGACGCAGAGCCAGACATACAACCCTTCGGTATCGGAACAGGGTGTACAGGACTATTGGGCGGAAAACGGAACCTTCGAGGTTTCTGAAAACAGCCAGAAACCAAAATTCTATTGCCTTGCCATGTTCCCCTATCCCAGCGGGCAATTACATATGGGCCACGTAAGAACCTATACGCTGGGGGATGTCATAGGTCGCTTCCAGAGGCTGCATGGGAAGAATGTGCTGCAGCCGATGGGCTGGGACGCATTTGGTCTGCCCGCAGAAAATGCCGCTATCAAGCACAAGGTTCCGGCCTCACAATGGACCTTGCAAAACATTGAGCACATGCGCAGGCAGATCAAAAGCATGGGGTTTGCCTACGACTGGACTCGTGAACTGGCAACCTGCGACCCGGATTACTATCGTTGGGAGCAGTGGTTCTTCACACGGATGTTCAAAAAAGGACTGGTGTATAAGAAAGAGGCATGGGTGAACTGGGATCCGGTCGACCAGACGGTCCTTGCTAATGAGCAGGTTATTGATGGTCGTGGCTGGCGCTCTGATGCCCTGGTTGAACGTCGTGAATTGACTCAATGGTTTATACGAATTACAGATTATGCGGAAGAACTACTGGAAAACCTGGACAAGCTGCCGGGCTGGCCGGAAAAGATAAAAACCATGCAGCGAAACTGGATAGGCCGCTCTGAAGGTGTGCAGATCTCGTTCCCGCTGGCTGATGCTGGACCAGAAACAAATGCACTAACTGTCTATACCACTCGTCCCGATACATTGATGGGCGTCACCTACCTTGCGTTGGCGCCGCAGCACGAACTGGCTGTCAGGGCGGCAGAAAATAACCCTGAACTGCAAAACTTTCTGGAAGAATGTAATCAGGTGAAGGTTGCCGAAGCGGATATGGCCAAGCTCGAAAAAAAGGGGATGGCTACCGGGCTGCTGGTTCGGCATCCTCTGACAGGTGAAGATATACCCGTCTGGGTGGCCAACTTTGTGCTCATGGAATATGGTTCCGGGGCTGTCATGTCTGTGCCCGGCCATGACCAGCGGGATTGGGAATTCGCCAGAAACTACCAATTGCAGATCAAGCAGGTGATTGCACCGTCACCCGAAAGTGAAGCGCTATGCGATCTGGATGTTGAGGCATTTGTAGACTATGGAGTTCTCGTGAACTCTGGCCAATTTGATGGGTTCGATTTCAAGACCGCATTTGATGCAATAGCCGATGCGCTGGAGGAAAAGGGACTTGGCTCACGGCAGGTTAACTACCGGTTACGGGACTGGGGCGTGTCAAGGCAACGATACTGGGGGTGTCCGATTCCCATCATCAACTGTGAGCGGTGTGGGGCTGTGGCGGTACCGGAAAATCAACTGCCGGTCGTTCTTCCAACTGAAGTCGAATTTGATGGTGTAGCGTCTCCCATAAAGAATATGCCTGAGTGGTATGAGGCCAGGTGCCCGGAATGTGGTGGAGAGGCGATGAGGGAAACCGATACGTTTGACACCTTTATGGAGTCTTCCTGGTACTACGCGAGATTTGCATCGAGTGATTGTGCAAGTGGAATGCTGGATGATCGTGCCAAGTACTGGAATTCTGTGGACCACTACGTTGGTGGTGAAGAACACGCCATTCTGCATCTGTTGTATGCCCGATTCTTTCACAAGGTAATGCGTGATGAAGGGATGGTAACTTCCGATGAGCCGTTTGAGAAATTACTGATGCTTGGCATGGTGCTCCAGAATGGGGTGAAGATGTCGAAGTCGGCTGGTGATGCGGGTGATCCACAGCATCTTTTGGAGAGGTTTGGTGCAGACGCGGTGCGTATGGCGATGATGTTTGCTGCACCACCTGAACAATCATTCGAGTGGTCTGAAAATGGTGTGGAATCTGCCAACCGCTGGCTGCGCACAAGATTGTGGAAACCGGTAGTTGAGCATCTCGAGGAGGGCGATGTGCCGCCTATCGATAGTGCGAGCTTGAACCAGGAGCAGAAAGATATTCGCAGGACCACCCACGAAACGATAGCCAAAGCATTCGATGATTATGGCCGGAGATTGACTTTTAATACGGTTGTAGCCGCTGTCATGTCGCTGATGAATAAGGTCCATAAGTTCGATGATAGTTCAAACCAGGGGCGAGCTGTAATGCGCGAGGCCCTGAGCGCGGCAGTACTGATAATGTCACCGATAACGCCACATATCTCTCATTTGCTGTGGGAGAAACTGCACCACGAGAGTCTGGAGAATGCCAAGTGGCTGCCGGTGGATGAAAGTGCACTTGAAAAATCGCTGGTTGAGATTGTCATCCAGGTTAATGGCAAATTGAGAGGAAAACTTGCTATTGGGACCGGGTCGGACAATGAAGAAATTGAACAGCAGGCAAGGGCGCTGGAAAATGTTGAGAAGTTTCTTACGGGAAAATCAATTCGCAAAATAATTCATGTCCCTGGCAAGCTCGTCAATTTTGTAGTTGGGTAAAGAGACCATGCGACTTACTTTATTAGTTTGGCTGATATGTATTGGCGTCAGTAGCTGCGGATTTCAATTGCGAGGTAGTGGCAGTTTTGAATCAGCGCTGTCTACACTTCAAATCACGGCCGGGAATAGGTACGGGGATCTGCACCAGAACCTGGAGCGCGGCTTCACTCAGTCTGGTGTCTCCGTAGTAGGCGCATCAGTCAGCGCTGATTATATTCTCGCTATTGAAGCGGAGGAGTATTCTCGGCGGCCAGTGTCCACGACCAGCACGATCAGTGTTGCTGAATATGAGCTCAGGCTCGAAGTGGATATAACGCTTGTAAACGCGCTGGGTGAACCAGTCATTCCATCCACCGCAGTCGTGACTGAACGCATTTTCACATTTAACAATAGCAGCCTGGTTGGCAGCAATGAAGAACAGGCTACATTGCTGGAAGAGATGAGATCAGATCTGGTGCTGCAGATTGTGCGCAGGGTTGATGCATCGGTCCGCTCTTTTGAGGCAAGCAGGTGAAGGTTTACCCTGAAAAACTCGCTTCCCATCTTAAAAATACTGATTCACCAATTTATATCGTCAGTGGCGATGAACCACTGCTGGTGCAGGAAGCATGTGATCAGATCCGTTCCGGTCTTAAAGATGCGGGATATACGGAGCGAGAATTATTTCACGCGGAGGCAAACTTTGACTGGCAGCAGGTTTTATTCAGCGCCAGCAGTATGTCGTTATTTGCTGAACAAAAGCTTATTGAGATCCGGATGTCCTCAATAAGACCTGGAGACAAGGGCGCCGCACTGCAGGCGTACGTTGAAAATCCAGCGCCGGGAACCATAATTCTGCTGGTCATGCCGCGGCTGGAAAAAAAGGTGTCGGCGACCAAATGGTTCAAAGCCATTGAGCAGGCCGGAGCACTTGTTCAGATCTGGCCCATAGAATTGAAGGATTTGCCGGGCTGGATAAATACCCGTTTTGGGAAGGCTGGGCTGAAGGCATCAAGGGAAGCCGTGGCAATCATGGCTGAACGAATCGAAGGCAACCTGCTCGCTGCGGTACAGGAAATCGAGCGATTAAAACTGCTCTCTTCTGATGGCACTATTGATGTAGCAGATGTAGTGGAAGGTGTCGCCAATAGCTCCCGGTATGACGTATTTACCTTGTTGGATGCTGCCGTAGCTGGTGATACCAGAAGAACGCTAAAGATTGTTCAGGGGCTGAAACTTGAAGGTGTTGACGTGTTATATATTTTGGCGATGCTTAGCCGTGAACTCCGAAGTCTGGCATCCATGGCAGGGGAACTGAAAGCAACTTCCCTGGATGCCGCCTTGAAGAAAGGCCGGGTCTGGGCCAAACGCAGGGAACCTGTGTCCAGGTGTTTGTGCGATCATCCTGCGCGCGAATTTCAGGAACTGTTGTCCAGGCTCAGTGATATCGATCAAATGGTAAAGGGAATTTTGAACGGCAATCCGTGGGATGAACTTACCTCGGTTGTCATGGCGTTGGCCGGTGCCGCGGTGACTCCAAGGCAAATCGGCTAGCCTGGCTAGTTCACACTGGTTACCGCTTCATCTCCAAGGTCGAGTAGTTGGAGTTTTCCACCCCTGGTATCAAATTGGGTGATGGATCCATTGTCGGGTCTGAATATCAGGACCTCGCTACTGTTAGTTGCTGCTGCCACCATGGCATTGATGGCGACAAAATGTGTAAATATCACCGTATCCTGCTTTAGTGCGAGCAGGCAGTTCACCATATTCTGTTGCCATTGCTGTAGTTCCTCTGTCTGGTCCTGCCATTTCCCCTGCATTACGGTCTGAAGCCAGGGTCCCCGCTCCTGAAGGGACAATCCCGGTGATGGTATCTCTGATACGCGATCTTCGATGGATACTTCCGCATCTAGTGACAACGCCAGGGGGGCGGCTGTTTCCCGTGCCCTTCGTAACGGGCTGGACAGAATCGACAGGGGTTGGTTTCCGCCTAGTTGCTCGCCAGCCCGTGTTGCCTGGGTGTGTCCCAGTTCATCGAGACCCGGGTCCAGATCATCGGAATACGATCCTGCTGCACGTCCGTGTCGGGCCATGTAAATGATCGCCATATGCTGCTCCATGGGCTTTGTGGTAGGTGATTATATCAAGCGCCCGGGCCTGTCCAGCGATGGCATTTTTTGCATATAAAGGCTATTCTTTGCGTCCCCGCTAAGCCTCGATTAAAATCACGCCGCAAGGCTCCCAGGATAGATTGAGTATTTACTGGTACCCATCTAGGTTGTCTGGCTGGTTTTCTAGAGCGATGCGGGTGTCGGGTTTAAGTCGTTTGAACTGGTATAAGGTGTTGTTGTAATGGAAGAAAAAATAAATGCGTTGGAAGGATCGGGGATACCCGACACAAAAGTTGACGCAAGAGAAGTATTTGGGCTGGATGTTGATCTGCAGGTACCGGCATTCTCGTTACCGTCTGAACATGTTCCACTGATTGACGAGAGCTACATTTTTAATCATGAGACGACGTTAGCCATCCTCGCGGGTTTTTCCCACAATCGCAGGTGTATGATCCAGGGATACCATGGCACTGGCAAATCCACACACATTGAGCAGGTTGCTGCGAGACTGAACTGGCCTTGCATTCGTATTAACCTGGACAGTCATATCAGTCGTATCGATTTGATTGGCAAGGATGCCATTGTTCTTGAAGATGGGAAACAGATCACTGAATTCAAGGAAGGCTTGCTCCCCTGGGCCCTGCAGCGCGCATGTGCCATAGTATTTGATGAGTATGATGCGGGCAGACCCGATGTAATGTTCGTTATTCAGCGGGTATTGGAAGTTGAAGGGAAACTGACACTGCTTGACCAGAGTAAGGTGATTAGCCCACACCCCTCATTCAGATTGTTTGCAACCACCAACACGATTGGTCTTGGTGACCCAACCGGGCTCTATCATGGAACCCAGCAGATCAATCAGGGGCAGATGGACAGGTGGAATATTGTCACCACGCTGAACTACCTGGAGCGCGAGAAAGAAATAGATATCGTTATGTCAAAACTTCCAGATATGGACCGCAAGACAGTGGCGAACATGGTGTCCGTCGCTGATCTCACTAGGCAGGGATTTATCAATGGAGACATTTCTATTGTCATGTCGCCCAGGACGGTCATCATGTGGGCGGAAAATGCGAACATTTTTTCTGACCTGGGCTTTGCATTTCGCCTGACGTTCCTAAATAAGTGTGATGAAACGGAAAGGTCGATTGTTGCTGAGTATTACCAGCGCTGTATGGGTGAGGAACTGCCTGAATCGAGCGCCAATGTGGTTCTCGCCTGACCCTGCTATACCAGGATCCTTGATGTGCCTCACCTAGAAGACGCGACAGAGTTATTTAAGCAAGCCACCACCGCAACCATGCGGGCTATTTCCGGTAACGATGAACTGAATGTCAGTTTTGGTCGTGGCAAACCCTACCTGCAGGGTAACCAGGCAAGGATTTCCCTGCCGGACTCAGGCTTAACGGAAGCTCAGCTTGCTGCCCTCAGGGGGACGGCAGATCGCTTTTCGCTGCGAACCCGGTTTCACGATGAAGCCTTTCATAACGGACGTCGCCCCTATAGCGGAGTTGCACAGGAGGTTTTTGATTGGGTGGAGGAGGCACGTCTTGCCTCAATCGGCTCCTACCTGATGAAGGGTGTACAAAATAATCTGCAGGCACAACTGAATCAGCACTGCGTCAACCATGGGTATGATCGTATTGAGCACCAGGACCAGGCACCACTTGGTGAGGCGGTTGGTATGCTCATCCGAGAAAAGATAATTGGTGAACCACCGCCACCCGGTGGTCAAAAAGTACTGGAATTCTGGCGAGACCATATCGAAGAGCGAATAGGCGATAAGCTCGATGATCTTGATGCATCGATTTTTGATCAGGAAGAATTCTCAACTATCAGCCGCAGGATAATCTCGGACCTTGGGTTGACAGATGACTGGGGAGAGCAAAACTCAGATGCTGAATCCGAGGAGGCCCAGGAAGAAGATTCAGAATCCGAAGCCGGTGATGAAACATCAGATCAGGAAATGTCAGCTGATGGCGATATGACGGATGCCATTGAAGGCGAAGTTCCTGCTGACATGGATGCTATGGACATGGCTGAGGCCGAAGGCGATGAGGACGAGGCGGGTGCTCCACCGGATATGTTGTCTGACAAGAACTGGCTTCGCCCGAAGGAAAGCCAGTACAAGGCATTCTCTGAAGCATTTGATGAAGTGGTATTCGCAGATGAATTATGCGAGCCCGTAGAACTTGAGCGGTTGCGTGGCGTGCTGGACAAACATCTGCAAAGCTCACAGATCATAATCAGCAAATTGGCAAATCGCCTGCAGCGCAAATTGATGGCGCAACAGAACAGGACCTGGGAGTTCGATCTTGAAGAAGGCACCCTTGATTGCTCAAGGTTACCGAGTGTCATTATGGATCCATTCAGCCCGTTGGCCTTCAAGCAGGAAAAGAATATGAAGTTCAGGGATACGGTCGTGTCCCTGCTCATTGATAGTTCAGGTTCCATGCGAGGGCGTTCCATCACTATTGCTGCCATGTGTGCAGATATTCTTGGGCGGACGCTTGAACGCTGCACGGTAAAAGTAGAGATACTAGGCTTTACCACTCGAGCCTGGCGCGGTGGACAGGCACGGGAACTGTGGTTGCAGCAGGGAAAGCCAGCACAACCGGGGCGACTGAATGATTTGCGTCACATCATATATAAGGCCGCGGATATGCCCTGGAGAAGATGCAGGCGTAATCTTGGCTTGATGATGCGAGAGGAACTGCTGAAGGAAAACATTGATGGCGAGGCCTTGCTCTGGGCCCATAACCGCATGGCGGGCAGACAGGAAGACAGAAAGATTCTGATGGTGATCTCAGATGGTTTACCGGTGGATAACAGCACGTTGCTGGTGAACCCGAGTAACTACCTGGAACAACATCTCAAATTTGCCATCGACAGAATCGAGAATCACTCGAAAGTAGAACTTGTGGCGATTGGTATTGGCCACGATGTAACGCATCACTATAGACGGGCTGTCACCATTACTGATGCTGAACAGTTGGGCGATGCCATGACCGAGCAGTTGGTTGACTTGTTCGATGAAGAAAGCAATCAAAACCTCAAATCATTGAGGCCGGTTGCTTAGGTTCTAGCAGACACGGGTCGGCGAGCCTTGTTGTGTTCCGCAAAATGACCTAGATCAGTAGTATTAGTACCCGAATTCAAAATCCTCTGATCTCGAAAACCGTTTCTGTACTCACCAGGGCAGGAAATATCAACTGGGTGCTCTTGCTTCCGCTGGCTTGCGGCCCTCCCGGCTTCCCTCACTGCCTCCTGAGCTCCTACGGATCTCACTCGTTATTCGGCGCGGCGCTTTTATAGCTTCAGCAAAATCACCCAGTTGATATTTCCTTAGGTGCTAGTCCAATAGCATTTGGCTGGAACGCAGTGGTCTCAGAGGCTCAGAACAAGATTGACCGAGTCTTTCGCCGAAGCCGTCAAGCGAAGCGCTGAACGCCGGAGGGAGACCTGAAAGGGCTCTCGAACAAGTGAAGGAAGCCTGGAAGGCCGCGAGCAG
>PBRP01000130.1 GCA_002726655.1 Gammaproteobacteria bacterium | reverse complement strand
CAATACTGAGCATAAACAGGATGTCGGCAGCGCCTTGACCCATTGGGAGAGTAGGGCGGAACGTACCTCCTGGAATGCACACCGAATTCGTGAGCGAATGATCTCCGAAGTAAATGGTCGCCTCAATGCCAACATGTCTTTTATTAAGACCTTGATCTCTCTACTGCCACTGCTAGGTTTACTGGGTACTGTTACTGGCATGGTCCAGGTATTCGAGGCCATGACCTATTCTGGCGGGAATGCACGATCCATGGCAGCCGGTGTTTCCATGGCAACAATACCTACCATGTCAGGCATGGTCGCAACCTTGTCTGGTGTGCTGGCCAATACATACATTTCCTCTATGGTGGCAACTGAGTCAGATTATCTGGAAGATACGCTGACGATGGATCACTAAAGGCGTTCAGCAAGAGAACGAGTCTGAGAAATAAGCAATGCGAAAACAAAAGGTAGAAGAAGAAGAGAAAGTGGCAGACCTCACACCCATGCTGGATGTGGTGTTCATCATGCTGATTTTCTTTATCGTTACGGCTACCTTTATTAAAGAAACGGGCATCGAGATAAATCGCCCTGATACTGAGACTGCACAGCAGAAGAAAACCGTCTCTTTGCTGGTTGCAGTTGGCCCGGACAGCAGTATCTGGATCGACAAGAAAAAAGTGGACGTCCGAAACGTGCGCCCTATGATGGAGAGGTTGCACGCTGAAAATCCGAAAGGTGGACTGGTAATCCAGGCAGACAGTGAATCCAAGGTAGAGAAGGTACTTGCTATCATGGAGTCGGCCAGAGCGATCGGGATTTCCCAGATAGCCATCGCCTCCGAAGAGAAATAGGGAAAAGCATGCCACGTACAATCAGGTTCGGTCTGTCAGGTATAGCTGGGGTATTCGTCACATTAGCATTATTTTACCTCATGCAGGCATTGATTCAGGGTGCGGACAGTGCTCTTAGCGATGAGGATATAGGTAACCTGGTTGATTTTGTGCGTGTAAGACAGGACCAGGATGTAGAGACAAAGAAACGCAAGCCGAAGAAACCCCCTCCCCCCGACGAACCGCCCCCTGATGTACCACCCCAGAATTTTAATGTGGCGGTAGATAAAGCCGGCTTTTCGATGGCTAACGTGAACACTAACGTCAACATCAACATTGGTGGTGGTGGATTTGGCATCAGTGATGGAGACTATCTGCCCATTGTGAAGGTTCAGCCGCAATATCCGAGACGTGCCTTGTCTCGTGGTATAACGGGTTGGGTGATTGTTGAATTTACAGTGACTGAACTGGGTGCTGTCAGAGATGCTATTATTGTGGAAAACTGCGGCTGGATACAAAACGCCCGCAAAGAGGGCCAGTGCATCGACAACCCGAATACCGTATTTGATTCTGCTGCAGTCAAAGCGGCACTCAAATTCAAATATAAGCCTAAAGTGATTGACGGTAACCCCGTGGCTACAGCAGGCGTACAAAACAAAATTACGTTTGAGCTGGTTAACGATTAGGAGGGTTTCGTGAAAAAGCTGATTGCACTGGTCTGCTTGATCTGGCTAACGCCTCTCATCGTCAGTAATTTGACTGACACTGTTACCCTTGGAGGTTGGGTTGCTGCCGAAGAGAAGAAGAAAACTCGCAGGGTACCCGCCATGCGTGAGTCAACCTATAAAAGGTTAGCTGAAGCGCAAGTCATGGTTGATCCGGAGTCTGCGCCAAGGGAAGAGGGTGAGCCTGCACCTGAGCCTAAAGGAACACCCCGCGATGCGATCGCTCTGCTGCTTAAGCTCAAGGACCGGCGTGGTCTCAACAGCTATGAACTTGCGCAGGTATGGAACACACTGGCGTTCGCCTACTACACGATTGAAGACGTCCCCAATACAATTCGTTCCTATGAAAATGTTCTGGCTCAGGGAACCATCACAGAAGCACTGGAACAGGCGGCTTTGCGCTCACTATTCCAGTTGCACTACTCACAGGAAAATTACCTGAAATCCATCGAGTTCATGGATAAATGGGAAGCCCTGCGGGGAAAACCTGATGCTGGTGTTACTTTCATTAAGGCAACGGCATATTATCAATTAAACAGGTACAAAGATGCCCTTAAGAATGCACTGCTGGTTGAGCAGATAGCTTTACAGAACCAGAGAAGAATCAAGGAGAACTGGTGGTATATACAGGTTGTTCTTTATAACGAACTCGAGGAAGTTGACAATGTCATCAGCGTTCTCGAGAAACTGGTCGTCAACTATCCAAAGAAGCAGTACTGGATGCATATCGCCGGTATGTATGACGAAAAGGGAATGGACGATCAGGCGCTCTCAGCCTATTACGCGGTTTACATGCAGGGAATGCTGACCAAGGAATCTGAATTAGTAATGTTAGCCCAACGATTGCTGAACGCCGAGGTACCATATGAGTCGGCGGTCATTATAGAAAAAGGGTTCAAGGATAAAATAGTAAAGAAAACCGAGAAGAATCTAAAACTGGTGGCGACTGCTTACACCATGGCGCAGGAGATGAGTAAGGCAATTGACGCATGGCGGGCAGCGAGCAAAGTCACTGAAGACGCTGAATTACACTACCATCTTGCTCAGGCACTCGCTAACGAAGATCGACACAAGGAAGCAACTGCCTCTTATGGTGATGCAATCAAAATGGGTAAGCTCAAGAAACCTGGTGATGTCCATTTCTGGAACGGTATTTCCCTTATGCAACTTGAGCGCTGGGACAAGGCCATCAAAGCATTCCGTGCTTCTGCAAAAGCCGATAAGAAAAAGAAAAAGCAGGTCAGACAATATGTTCGCTACATTAACGGTGAAAAGCGCAGACAGAGAGAATTACGCAAAATGCTAGCCGGCGATTAAGAGCATTGAGGTTAAAAAGGGGAGCCATCGGCTTCCTTTTTTTATGAAGATTTCATGGGATAGAACGATTCGAAGGTTTGTTTCTTATGGAACGTGCAAATTTCTTTCGTTCCTTCTTCTTCTCCGCCCTTGTGGAGGCGTCCTGTTTTTCGGCCAGGTGGGTAAGTTCCCGCTCGAATTTCCTGAAACTCTCCAGTCTGGCTGGATCGAGTTCCCCAGCTGATATCGCTGCCTGAACAGCACAGCCGGGTTCCGAATCATGCTTGCAGTCATTGAAACGGCAAAGGGTGGCACAATCTTCTACATCGCTGAAACTCATCGACAGTGATGATTCATCTGTCCATATCTGGATTTCACGCATCCCTGGTGTATCGATAATCAGCCCGCCAGAGGCAAGTCTGCACATCTCGCGGAATGTCGTTGTATGGCGCCCTTTGCTGTCGTCCTCCCGCACCTCACCAGTGTCAAAACGGGCATAACCGAGCAGGGCATTAATGATGGTGGATTTGCCCACCCCGGAAGAGCCCAGTAAGGCGACTGTCTGTCCCGGTCCGATGTAAGCAAGCAATTCATCCATACCCTCGCCAGTCTGTGCACTGACAATATGTGTGGGTGTACCCCTTGCTACTAACTCCAGGTCCTGGATTTTCTCTACTACATCAGGGCAGAGGTCCGCCTTATTGAGAACAATCGCGGGATCTGCACCACAGCTCCGGGTGAGAAATAGGTAGCGCTCAAGCCGGTTAATATTGAAATTATCATCAAGCCCGCAGACGATAAATACCGTATCTATATTGGCAGCAACAACCTGTTCCTCAACTCTGTCGCCGGCTTCTTTTCTCGAAAACTTACTAATTCTGCTCAGGGTTCTCTCGATGACCACTGAACTCTCATCCGCTTCATCCGTCGGTGTGGTCAGAACCCAGTCACCCACGGTGGGGAGTTGAGCCCTTGAGGAAGCCTGCTGCAAAAGCCCCCCAGGCAGAATTCCAGTCAGGTCCCCCTGGGGGGAGAAAAGGTGATAGCGTCCCAGGTCCTGCCGATAGACTCTGGCGGGAAGCATTGTTATTTCCTGTTCTCGAATTTGTTGCTGGAAAAAGTCTTTCCAGCCGAGTTCAGTCAGTTCCATGCATAGGTTCCAGCGCGCAGATCACAAAAATAGAGGAATCTCCTTAATGTCTTTATCACCTGGTCTCTGACCAGGCCCAATTGAGCCACTGGGTTAAGGTTTCGAGATCAGAAGACTCCACAGTTCCACCACCCCAGATTCGGATACCCGGAGGTGCATCCCGGTAACCACCTATATCGAAAGCCACACCTTCATCCTCCAGCCTAGTGACAAGCTTCTTAATAATAACCCTTTGACTATCCTCATCCTGGTTGGTGAACCAAGGGTCGTTAATTTTAAGGCAGATTGAGGTATTCGAGATTGTTGAAGGCTCTTCAGCAAGGAATTCCACCCAGTCGGTTTCGTTGACCCAGGATGAAATCGTATTCAGGTTTTCCTCACTTCTACCAATAAGTCCGGCGAGCCCACCTGACGCCTCTGCCCAGGATAGAGCATCAAGCTGGTCTTCAACTGCCAGCATTGATGGCGTATTGATGGTTGATCCAGCAAATATGCCCTGATTCAATTTGCCGGCCTTTACAAGCCGGAATATCTTCGGCAGAGGCCATTCAGGCGTGTAGGATTCGAGCCGGGCAACGGCCCGTGGTGACAGACAAAGCATTCCGTGGGCCGCTTCACCGCCAAGAACTTTTTGCCAGGACCAGGTTACAACATCAAGTTTGGGCCAGGGCAGGTCCATCGCAAAAACCGCTGACGTAGCATCACAGAGCGTTAGCCCCTGTCTGTCAGCGGAAATCCAGTCGCCATTTGAGACCTTCACGCCTGAAGTCGTGCCGTTCCAGGTGAAAATTACGTCTCGCGTAGCTGAGTCCACGCCATCCAGGTCAGGCAAGACCCCGTACTCAGCAGAAAATGCCCGAACATCAGAGAGTTTCAGCTGCTTGGTGATATCCGTAAGCCAACCGGAACCAAAACTCTCCCAGGTTAAGACATCGACGCCCCTTTGTCCCAGCATGGTCCACATGGCCATCTCAAACGCACCGGTATCAGAGGCAGGGACTATCCCAAGTAGATAATCTTCAGGAATTCCCAGTATTCTCTTGCTGTCATCAATGACCTTTTGCAAACGCGCCTTGGCACCCTTGGCACGATGAGAACGACCAAGGTTTACCGTCTCCAGGTTGGACAGTTTCCAGCCTGGCCTTTTAGAGGTGGGGCCTGAAGAAAAACAGGGATTCGACGGTTTGTGTTGAGGTTTTTGCATGTTGATACCAGAGGACTCCAAAAGAGGCGCAATTTGCGGATTTCAGCGCTATATGTCAAGTTGATTGCTGAAGAAAATGTGCTCAAGCCCAATGATCTCATGCTTTTGACGAATGCTCTGCTGGATCATGTCCGTTTTCTAATGTCGAACGCGCTCGTTCACGAGTCCGATAGTCCTTCAAAAGTGATCGTCATAACTATCTAACGCCACTTTAATGTTGTGATATTGGCCAAATTTCTCTATTTGCAGACAGGAGCTCGCTAGTTCTTGGACGGCTTTGGATATCGAGCGGGCTAGTTCCTTCACAAGTGATTGATTTGTATATCTAACGTCATTTTTGTGTTGTGATATTTGGCCAAATTTCTCTATCTATAGACAGGAACCAGCTTAGGTGGCAATGAAAATACCAGGGGAGTATCAGGTCGCCTTTATGATGGCGGTATCGGCAATGTTCACCCTTGCTGGTTATGAATTAATCCGATCTGCTGCAACTGTACTGTTCAAAACCGCCTATGGTGCCGAAAATCTACCGCTGGTTATGGCGGCCATGCCCGTTGTCGTTTTCGCCGGCGTCGCGCTCTATGGATGGATACTCAGTCAGCTGGGACCAAGACGAACTTTGCTGGTAACGTCCCTCGGGTCCGGCCTCATTATCATTGCCTGCTATCTGACACTGTTGACAGGCAGTAAGCTCATTACACCCGTCCTATTTCTCGTCAAGGAGTTGTACATCGTCCTCCTGATCGAGCAATACTGGAGCTATATCAACTCCTCCCTCTCAGCCGATACCGCTAAGAAAGTAAACGGGCCGGTTACGGGCATAGCGGGTCTGGGCGGAGCCATCGGTGGATCTATGGTCGCTTTTTCGGCTGAATCACTGGGCACCGAAACAATGATACTGCTCGCCGCAGTCTCCGTGATACCGGCCGCCCTGGTGTCAAACCTGACCTACTCGATTCATGGTCAGCCAGTCATGCCTGAGCCGGATCCCAAACAAGTTCAGCATCACATGGGATGGAATCTGTTCCGTACCAATCCTACGCTGGCCTGCCTGCTCGCCATCGTTATTTCTACCCAGGTCATAGCCGCGGTTCTTGAATTTAAGTTTCAGTTGCTGCTTTCGTCAGATTTTGTTGGCAGGCCAGACGAGGAGACGGCATTTCAGGGAAGGTTCTGGGGAACCTTGAATACCTCGGTCCTGTTGCTCCAATTTGTCGTTTCACCCCTGCTATTGTCGTTTCTTGCGATTCGCTGGGTGCACATGATATTGCCCTTGATCCACATGACTGCCATCGCCACCGCTCTTATCTCACCGAGCCTTGTCACGGTTGGTGTGGCGTTTTTTCTGTTCAAGGCTTTTGACTACTCCATTTTCCGCGCCGCGAAAGAGCTTCTTTATATCCCCCTCAACTTTGATGAACGATACAGGGCCAAGGAAGTCATTGATGTATTCGGGTATCGGTCAGGCAAGGGCGTTTCATCGGTTGCGATAGTGTTATTGCAGAAGATCGGTATTGTCATGAATAATTACTATCTTGCCATTGGGTTCGTCATGGCATGTATTTGGCTGGCATTGATATTCCCGCTTACTGCACGGCAGGATGATGCCTCGGCGTGAATAGTCGAGGTCAGACATGAAGTTGCCCTGCAACCCTTTAGGCATTCAATCACCGTCTTCTGTTGGGCTGGTTGCTTACTGTTCTGCTTGCCGAATTTGCGGCAAATAGGTTTTCCTGTTCCAGCTAAACCCGATGACTCCCATCAGCAGGTTCGCCGTAAAGGCGGCGGCGAAAATTCCCGGGAAACCAAAAAGGAACTCCCCCAGAAAAGCGAGGGGAACATAAATAACAAACATTCTGATAATAGACATGATCGTTGAAGATATTGGTTTGCCTAACGAGTTAAAGATAGCGGACGCCATCATTAACATTCCCCAAGTTCCGTAACTTAAGGGAACGATGAGAAGGTAGGTTGTCGCTACCGCAATAACTTCAGGATTGTCGTCAAATTGGCTCGCCAGATAGGCTCCAAATGCATAAAGCAGAATGGCGACAAACAGCCCCCAGGCGAGAGAATATTTAAAGGACAAAAGCATTGCCTGATTTGCTCGCTGCACGTAATTGGCTCCCCAATTTTGCCCCACGAAAGGCCCGATACTTGCTGACAGTGCAAACAGCGGGATGACAAATAGACCTTCAATACGACTGGCTATGCCAAAACCTGCCACGGTTTCCTGACTGTAACCCGCAAGCAAACTTACAATAATTGCAGTTGAGATGGGACCAATCAGGTTAGTCGCGGTTGCCGGTATACTGACTGCCATGATCCGCTTCCATGAATCGATCACCTGTTGAATCCGCATATCGTGGTAGTCCAGCAGGTGCTCCTTAAACGCCAATATGTACATGGTCACCATGAAGAGCACGAGTCGAGCAATCAGGTTTACCACGGCCGCTCCTGTTATTCCTAACGCCGGGAGCCCAAACAATCCAAAAATGAAAAATGGACCCAGGATAATTTGCAGCAGTGATCCGGTCACCATGATCGTGCCTGAAATACGCGCGTCACCCGTGGCGCGTAGTGCATTGGCACCGACCGAGGGAACAGCAAGAAATACAACAGACAGGTACCAGATGCTCATATAGTCATGTATGAGGGGCAAGGTTGAATTGTCTGCGCCGAGGGCTCTGAACAAGGGGTCTATCGTTAACTCACCAACGATAGTCACCAATATCATCACAATAGCCACCAGGCTAATGCCGTCGGTCGCTATTCTACGAACTCCGCCACTGTCACCACCGCCTACGGTTCTTGCGAGAACCGAAGAAACACCTATGGAGATGCCGAGTGATAAGGACATCAGGGCGCCGGAAACGGGGAAGGTAAAGCTATAGGCCGCCAGTGGAATGGTCCCAAGTTGGCCGAGGTACCATGTCTCGGCCAACCCGGCGAGAAGGCTCGAGGATATCCCGAGGATCATCGGTAAAGTCAGGCGAAGCAGCCCGCCACTAACGGTCCCGCTTACTAACAGTGGGGCATTCTGATCAGTCATCGCAAATCTATTCAGTGATTACCGCTCTCAGGCGGGGAACTATCTGGACGCGGTGGGCCAGCTTTTCACGTCCGTTGCAAAGGAGATGTTGTACGAATCTTACCAATCTCAGTTTCTCTGAATGGGGTAAGTTGATAAACGTAGTGATTAATCCAATTTGAAAAAAGCAGGTTACCGTGACTTTTCCAGGTAACAATAGGGTCCGCACTTGGATCATCCCGGGGAAAGTAGTTCTCTGGTATCTCTGGTTTAATGCCTGCCTGGAGATCTCGCTCATATTCATCCTTGAGGCACAAGGGTTCATATTCCGAGTGACCAGTAACGAACAGGTGCTTGCCTTCCTTGTGCGCGAAGATATAGGGCCCTGCGATTTCTGAATCGGCAATGATCTCCAGGTCCGTAACCTGCTCAATATCACCTTTGCGAATCTCAGCATATCGAGAATGAGGCGCATCGAAAATATCGTCAAAACCACGAATAATAGGTGACAGGGGGTTCACCAGCCTGTGTGGGTAGACCCCGGATATCTTTTTAGGCAGCACATATTTCCTTACGCCATAGAGATGGTACATAGCGGCCTGGGCTGCCCAGCAAAGAAACATGGTTGAGGTGACGTTTTCAGTGGTCCAGTCCAGGATTTCCTTCATAGCATCCATAAAGTGGACGTCAGCAAAGTCAACCTGCCCAAGGGGCGCTCCTGTGATGATCATGCCATCAAATTTGGAATCCCTGATGGCGGCGAAATTCTTATAAAAAGTTTCCATATGTTCAATTGGCGTATTCTTTGAAGGCCTGTCATCGATTCTCATCAGGTCAATGTGCACCTGCAGCGGTGTATTCGAGAGCATGCGCAGCAGGTGGATCTCTGTCTCTATCTTTTTTGGCATCAGGTTGAGCAGCAGTATTCGCATGGGACGGATGTCCTGATGCTCCGCACGGCTCCTGGATATGCAAAAAATGTTCTCTCGCTGCAACACACCCGTAGCAGGAAGTCCATCTGGGATGGTGATTGGCATTATTCTTACCTCGAAAAAAAACCCACTAAGCTCTAGCTAGTTCCTGTCCGCAAACTGGTGAATTGAGCCACATATCACAACGCTACAATAACGTTAGGTATATAAATCAATCACTTGCAAAGAACGGGGCCGCCTAGGCTGGCCTGCGGGATGTTAGAAAACGGAGAAAAACTAGCTAAAGTAGGTCTTATCTCTTTAGCAGTTTTTCTTAAGCGCCCGCAAGCTGAACTCAAATCAGCGCTAAATCTATTCTAACTCCCTCAGGGCCAATTGTCGTCACCGAACTTCGTATGGAGACGCCTCATCCCGCCAATCCAACGGTCATAGTCTGAAGTCTTCTTTTGCATGTAACCAAGGACCTCCGGGTGGGGCAGTATCAGAAACTGTTCCGCATTGATCGCCTCGACTACGGATTCACAGAGGACTTCTGGCTCCATCATACCATCAACGGACGCAACACCGTCCTCATTACCAGCCGTCATCGCCGTTCTGACCGCCTGTGGACAGAGAACTGAGACCTTCAGACCCCTGTCGCCGTAGCTTATCGCGAGCCATTCTGCGAACCCTACTGCAGCATGTTTGGTCACTGCGTAGGGGGCAGATCCCACCTGGGATAGCAGGCCAGCAGCCGAAGCAGTATTCAAAATATAGCCATCCTGTCGTGACAGCATATGTGGCAGGGCTGCACGTGCAGCATAAACGTGCGCCATGACATTAATTTGCCAGATTTGGTCCCAGCCCTCATTGTCGACTTCCGGGCCTCCAGACAAGCCGATACCGGCATTGTTGCAAAGCAGATCAATCTGCCCATAGTCCTCTTCAGTTGTCTTAATGAGATGCTTTACAGCCGCTTCATCCGAAACATCGGTGGTAATCGCCCTGGCGCCAATTTCTGCAGCAACTTCATTCAAGCCGTCGTCGTTAACATCAGCAATGACAACCTGTTTTGCGCCGTCATTGATGAAGCGCGTCGCCATTGCACGCCCGATACCACTGGCTCCTCCGGTAATGACGATAATTTTGTCCTTGATATCCATGACTTCTCCTTTATAAATTCGATTAGCTGATCTGCTCGATCGCTTTCCCGATCACTTCAAATATGTGACTGATTTCCTCCTCGCTGATGATGAGAGGAGGGGACAGCACAAGTACATCTCCAATATTTCGTACCCAGACCCCATTTTCATAGCAGAGTTTAGCTGCCTCTGCACCGCGTAGCATCGCTTCACCGGCTCTTGGTTTAATTTCTACTGCCGCCACCAGGGCAAAGCAACGAATATCGATGACCTTTTCATGATCACGAAGTGATAGTGCCATATCCACCCAGTGGTCATTTAGTGTCGCGGCTCTTGGAAATAAATTTTCCTGTTCATAAATATCCAGGGTTGCCATTCCCGCAGCACAGGCTAGAGGATGTCCAGAGTAGGTATAGCCGTGGGATAATTCAATACCGCTTTCGTCCATACCCATGAACGCGTCATAAACAGTGTCATTCACGAATACTGCACCCATCGGGACAGTGGCATTGGTAATCCCTTTCGCGGTCGTGATCAGGTCGGGGGTGACACCAAATCTAGTTGCTGCGCAGCTTGCCCCCAGGCGACCAAATCCTGTAATGACTTCATCGAAAATCAGGAGAATGCCATTTTCCGTACAGATATCACGTAGCCTTTGCAGATAACCCTCAGGTGGCAGCAACACACCACCAGCACCGCCGATCGGTTCAACGATGACGGCCGCGATTGTCTTAGCACCGTGCAGTTCAACAAGCCTCTGCAGGTCATCCGCGTATTCGACGCCTTCCTCAGGTAAACCCCTGGAAAACGCACTACGCTCAAGATCAAGGGTATGCCTGATGTGATCGGTCCCAGGCAACAGGGCACCAAATGCGCTGCGATTTTTGACCAGCCCCCCCACCGAAGTGCCCCCAAAACCCATACCGTGGTATGCCTTTTCACGGCCAATCAACCTCTGCCTCGAGCCCTGGCCGCAGACATTGTGATAGGCGAGTGCAATCTTGAGTGCGGTATCAACAGATTCGGAACCTGAATTCGTAAAAAAAACATGATTCATTGATTCAGGAAAGTGTTTGACCAGCCTGTTCGCATAATTGAACGCATAGGGGTGGCCAATGTTAAAGCTGTGTGCAAAATCCAGGGTTTCCAACTGCTCCGCGATCGCTTTATTAATCTCGGGGCGATAGTGACCGGCGTTGACACACCAGAGCCCGGCTGAAGCATCCAGTAGTTCGTGCCCACTACTGTCCGTGTAATACATTCCCCTGGCCCCAACTATAAACCTCGGGTTTTCCTTGAAATTGCGATTGGCGGTCATCGGCATCCAAAAGGAATCAAGATCCTGCGGGATGAGATTGTGATCAATTATAGACATAGTGTCGTTTCCGCTCTTATGGTACGGGCTGTTGAAAAATGTTCGATGCAGATTACAAGCGTCAGCATTTCCGCACACCAGTGGCCCATAACACCTCAACACAAATGAGGTTGCAAGCTCCACTGGTTGCATGCCTTATTCCCAACCAGGCTAGAATCTGGTCATACAATGGGGCTGTCACAGGCCAAGTAGTGTTTTCGCGACCAGGTCCTGCCTGAAATCCTGAGGGCAACCCGGGAGATATTCCAACTGCCGGAAATTGGGCTGGAAATCGGGTGAAGTCAAAACCGGCTCATTACTGCCCTCTACTCCGGTTTCATAAGGTAACGAATAATATCCCAACACATCTATAAATGAGTCTCTGATTCGACCTGCCAGGGATCGTCCTTTGATCGATACGATGGGTAGTTTCTCTCTGCCTGCAGACAGAATTGAACGCAGACCGGTTGCCTCAAGTGCCTTTAGCTCAATTTCCAGATCAGCCAGCCGTTTTTCCATACTGGCCTCCATCCCCTTGAGAGCAGTCAATCTTCTCAGATTTGAAAGGGCGACCTGCAGGTGAACAACAATAGCAATACTCTCAAAACTGGTCACCAGATAGATCAGATGATCGATACCCTTGTCAATTTCGCCAACGAGCCCAAGTGCTTCGATCTGAACCTGGTCAAACGCCAGGCTGAAAATATCAGGTGCGGACTTCGTCTGGGTTAACGCTATTCCAGCCAAATTCAAATCGACAAGGAAGAGGGAATAAGCATTGTGGGTCTTTGCCAGCACCAGCGCGCGATCAAATTTTACCGAAGTACTGAAACAGGGTGTTTCCCCATGCAATAGGAAGTTTTCACCAGCTCCGGTTGCCAGTACCGTCGCAGAAGCGTCGAAAAATACTGCATTTCCCCAGACATGGGTATGCTTGCGGATACCTTCCAGGTGTTGTGAGGTATCAGACCTGCCACCAAATCGCTGCAGGAGAGGCCCTACCAGCTGTAACCCACAGTAATCTGCAACAGGACAATTAGCCTGTAGGATTACCCTGTACCAGAGATATATTTGAATCGGATTCCAACCCGGTCCACCAAATTCGACCGGCCATTCCACCGCTGTCCAACCTTCATTGGCAACTGCCCGGTGCCAATATGCTTCGTCTGCAGCGGATGGCCTCTCTCTTATGGCTATCGGGAAGGCCCGGTCCACAAATTTGCCTATCTCACGTTGGAAATCGCTTTCATCCGGACTAAGTTTCAGTTCCATTTTCAATCTCGTGGGGCCGACCCTTGATAACCAGGGTGCCCGCCATTTTGTCATGCCAGCCCTGCTTTTTCCTGTCCAGGGCGATCCAGAGGAAACCTAGCCCAAAAGGGATCAAGCTGACAAAATAGCCGATATATCGAACAACATTTTGGCGGCTGTCAGCTTTACCGTATGTTTTGGCATCAACAATACTGCAGCCAACAAGCATCTTCCCTGGCGTCGCTGACCTGAAGGTCCAGAAGAGGACAAAAATAGTACCCAGGAGTAAAGTCTCAAGGGAAAACTGGATTGCCATCCTATTCATTAATTCAGTCGCCTGAACGGCATCCTCCAAGTCATAGTCTTCAAGCCGGGTTTCTCCCAGCAGGAGAACAACTACCGGGACGATCAGCACCATTGCCGCAATGCTGTCGATAAGGAATGCCAGGAACCTTACCCAGAAACCTGTGAATTGAACTTCTCCGTAAGGGGTACTATTCGGTTGACTCACTTCATTTTCCCAGTAGCCTTTTCCTTGCTTCATTGATTCGGGCAGCAAGGTAAGTCGAGCCACCACGGTCAGGATGCATTTTTTGTATTAGCTTGCGGTGGGCATCTACAATTTCTTCCTTTGATGCCCCGCCAGCAAGCCCAAGGATCTCATAAGCCTGTTCATTCGTCATCTGCCCATCATAATTGTCAGAAGTTGCCTCTCCCTTTGTGCCGCCGCGCCAGCCTTCATGTTCGCGGTCTAGATAGGCCTGCAGAACGTTCAATGAGTCCCCGTCGATGCGGCATTCATCGAGCAGTGCAAGCAGTTGATCTAGGTTCAGATTTGACAACTGGGAGCCGCTCTTAGACCCTTCGAGCACCTTGCCATCCATCACCCCCGTATGATGAACGAGTGTCACATGAAGGAACCTGGTCTTTATTTCGGACTGATCCGGGCTCGTTGCGCTCCGGGTTCCAGCCATATTTCGGAACTGCTGAAATAAACCAAAAGCCTGCGCGCCTCTTGTAATCCAGGGAATAATCCTGACTACAAAAGGGAGCAAGGCGCCAAGCACTGCAAAGAGCGGGTGCAATCGGCCGGTGACGCCTAGAAACAGTAAGATCAAACCTGCCAGTGTGGCAAGGTAGATTCGAGAAAACTGCTTTGAGGTCAGACGCTGATTCTTCAGCAGCATCCGCAATACAACGTATGCAGCAGCGGCGACGACCAAAATTATGATGAGGCGGGCCAGAGCACTATTCCTTAAGTTGCTGTAACAGGCGGCTCACTTCAGGCGTCAGGTCTTTACCAAGATCCTGCAAAGCTCTGTGCCCACCGGCTACGAATATTGCGACGGCAGCGAGGAGGTCCCGCAACTGAGTTGCACTGGCGGGATTAAAGGGCGCATATGCACCGCCGGAGAGGTGCGCCATCTGTCTAAATACAGAAGCAGCACTAGCATTATTTCCCTCATGGAACATGAATAGTGGTACGCCAAGGACGCCTAGCTTCCCGGCTCTCTGGCAGAGATCATCGGCATTTTCTTCCACAGCATCACCAACGAACACCGCCGCCTGCACCTTCTGGAGGGAATTTTCAGTCTCAAGGTGTGCCAGTACTTTTCTGATCTGGGTATGACCGCCCAGGCAGGTAGTTCCGCTCATCTCCGTAAGAAGCTGGCGCGTATGTTCACACCAGCGACTCGAATGGAACTCGTTGAACCCCCGGTAATAGCATAGCTGAACCGTCAATCCACCCAGTGAATCAGTTGCTTTGAACATCTCGCCCTGCAGGTGGCAGGCTCGATCCCACGTAGGTTCACGACTGGCGGTTGCATCCATTGCAAATATAAGCCGGCCTTTTTCCTTCCCTTTAACAGGCACTGGTGCTGCGGCGACCTTTGCAAGGAAGTTATCGACGTCACGACTTATGGCCGCTGGAGTTTGATCTTTGTTTCTCATAGATAGCGCAGGACTGAGAGGTATAAAATGAATGATTGTTATCGCTATCTTACATATTCAGAATGTGGTGACAATTGCCCATGTTTGTTTCCCGGGAGGAACATACTAGATGTCAGCAACCCAATCCAAGCTGGTGGTCGCCATATCGAGTAGTGCCCTGTTTGATTTATCCGAGAGTGACCGGGTTTTTCGTGATGAAGGCCTGAAATCATACGCCCAATACCAGATCACCCGGGAAAACGAACCGCTGAATGCTGGCGTCGCATTGCCCCTGGTTCGAAAATTGCTGGCGCTAAATGAACGCCTGGATGAGCCGGGAAGGGTCGAGGTTATTCTCCTTTCCCGGAACAGCGCGGATACCGGATTACGAGTGTTTAACTCCATCCAGCATCACGACCTGCCTATCATCCGGGCAGCTTTTACCGGCGGCACGGCACCTTGCCGTTACATGCGGCCATTTGGCTGCCATCTGTTCCTGTCTGCCAATCCCACCGATGTCGCGGAGGCACTGGATAGCGGTATGGCCGCCGCCAGCATCTTACCGGCCGCAGCGTCACCAAACAGGAGCTCCATCCTCAAGTTTGCATTTGACGGTGATGCCGTGATTTTCTCTGATGAAGCCGAACGCGTGTACCAGCAGGAAGGACTTGCCGTGTTCGCACAGACTGAGCAGGATTCAGCAAATAAGCCATTGTCGGGTGGCCCCTTCAAGCCCTTCCTGTCGGAATTACACAGGATTCAAAGCGAATTTCCAAGAGATGAAAGCCCTATTCGTACCGCGCTGGTCACCGCTCGTTCCGCACCAGCCCATGAGCGGGTCATAAAGACGCTGCGGGCGTGGAATATTCGCCTGGACGAGTCTCTCTTCCTGGGCGGGATGAGCAAGGCTCAATTTCTTAGTGCTTATGAAGCGGATATCTTTTTTGATGACCAGTCTGAGCATTGCCAGCTGGCAAGCGAGGTAGTGCCATCTGGCCACGTGCTCCACGGTGTCAGGAACAGGGACAAAGACCGTGGGTAAACGCAGAGGGATTAAATACAAGGCGTATCAGGGTTCCCCAGGGTCCTCGCAGCACGCCATGCTATCTATTCTCCAATTGAATAGTTATAGTTATTTTAATACGATTTGTGTATATCTAAGAACCACGACATTGATCAGAGATGAACTGTTGTTCCGGCTACTCTCACGGTGATAGAGGAGTGTAAATGAAGCTGCAACAGCTACGATATATTTGGGAAGTTGCGCACCATGACCTGAACGTTTCTGCTACGGCACAGAGTCTGTATACATCGCAACCAGGCATTAGCAAGCAAATACGTTTACTTGAAGATGAGCTTGGCGTGGAAATTTTCTCCAGGAGCGGTAAGCACCTGACACGAATAACCCCGGCAGGAGAAACAATCATTGAGCAGGCAGGCGACATTCTGCGCAAGGTAGAGAGTATCAAGCGAGTCGCGCAGGAGTTCAGTAACGAAAAGCGCGGCAGCCTCGACGTCGCTACTACCCATACTCAGGCTCGATATGCATTGCCACCAGTAATCAGCAAATTCATCGATCAATATCCGGAAGTTTCGCTGAATATGCACCAGGGAACTCCAATGCAGATTGCTGAACTGGCAGCTAACGGTACCGTTGACTTCGCGATAGCAACGGAGGCGATGGAACATTTTGGTGACCTGATTATGATGCCCTGTTACAGGTGGAATCGCTGTATTGTCGTACCAAGAGACCACCCCCTGGCGCGGTTATCATCGCTGACACTTGAAGATGTTGCCGCACACCCGATCGTTACCTATGTATTCGGCTTTACGGGCAGATCAAAGCTGGATGAGGCATTCAAGCAGAACGGCTTGACACCCAAGGTTGTATTTACCGCGACGGATGCGGATGTCATAAAGACCTATGTCCGTCTAGGCCTGGGGATCGGCATAATGGCACAGATGGCCTATAGCCCGGAGCAGGATGCAGATCTCGTATCTTTGGATGCCAGTCACCTGTTTGCTCACAGCACCACGATGATCGGTTGCAGGAAGGGCACCTTTCTGCGTGGCTATATGTACGACTTTATTGAACTGTTTGCACCACACCTCAACCGTGAACTCGTGACTGAAGTATTTACCCTACAGACAAGGGCCGAGCTTGATGAGCTGTTCACAGATTTAACACTGCCCCTGCATTAAGGACCCCGCACGATGGACGTTGTATGTCTTGATCTTGAAGGCGTTCTGGTTCCAGAAATCTGGATTCAGTTTGCCGAAAAAACCGGTATTGATGAACTGAGGGCTACCACCAGAGATGTTCCCATATATGATGACCTAATGCGGCAAAGGTTGTCGTTATTGGATGCCCACGACCTGAAACTAGATGACATCCAGCGGGTCATTGCTGAGATGGGACCTCTGCCCGGAGCTAAGGAATTTCTTGATGGCCTAAGGCAAGATTACCAGGTAATTATTCTCTCAGATACTTTTTATGAGTTTGCACAACCCTTAATGCGTCAGTTAGGCCAGCCAACCCTATTTTGTCATCGCCTTGAGATTTCCTCCGAAAACCGGGTCGCTGATTACCGGTTACGTAAAAAGGATCATAAACGTGAGTCAGTAGAATCCCTAAAACAGCTGAACTTCAAAGTTTATGCAGCTGGTGATTCCTATAACGATACGGCAATGCTGCGGGAAGCCCATGCAGGATTTCTGTTTCGAGCACCGGACAATGTTATTACTGAGTTTCCTCAGTTTTCCGTGTGCACTGAGTTTGATGAGTTAAGAGCGCTTATTGATGCGGCGGCCGGTTGCTCTGAAGCATGAGCATTGAAGGGCGTACGTCTTTATTATTCTACTCCGCCCCATAGCGTAGTCGTCGGTATTGCGACCGGAAACTCATTACCTTCGTAACGTAGCGCCTTGTTTCAGGGTAGGGCGGTATTCTATTGTACTTTTCAACCGCGGAAGCACCCGCATTGATGTTCTCTCTTGGGATGTTCTCTCTTGGATTGTGCCGATCTCTGACCTGATACTGGCTTGCGGTATCCGCCATCAGTTGCATAAGACCAGTAGCACCCTTGGTTGATATTGCATCCGGATTGAATCCTGATTCGACCTGGATCACAGCCTCAATCAGTGCTGGATCGATATCGAATCGGCTGCTGGCCGTTTTGATATAGGATTGAAATTTATGCGGCCCACCCGCTGAAATCGGTCGGTTAGCAAGAATATGGCCAACATCTTTCAATGAGTCGCGTTTATTAATGAGTTGATATCCCCGCATTGGGCGATCTGAAATCATTCGCTCCCCATCGGGTCCTCGGTAAATGTAAACTTCCGCTATTGCAAGCGGTGCATATTGCACGATACAGATTAGGGTAACGATCTTAAGATGGTGACTAAGACTCAAGTTGACAATTCACTAATCGTTATATGAGGGATGCTGATTTTACTTGGTTTTGGAGAGCCGTCAAATTTACCTTTAAGGCAACAACTAGTCACAGAGTGTGATTTTTGCAACTACATTCTCAGTTGTCGCAAATTTGGATCACTCAAACCTGACTCCCAGGCAGCTGTAAACTGCCGGCCGAGCCTGTTGCACTCCGTTATATCAGAGAAATTTGCATAGCCATCATAAACCTCATAATCCAGGCGATAAACAATACCGGTATCATCGACCAGCATATACTCATGGTTAAGCTGGCGAAGTTCCGGGTGAACAATCTTCATCTTTATTGAAGATGATAGCTTACGACTGACTTCCAAGAGCGCATGCCCGTTTCTTGTCATTCGATGTGAATCAAACAGTAAAATTTCGATATGCGTATTTCGATTTTTGCGAGCCAGGGCCGAAAATATGTCTCGCAAATCATTATTGTCGAACAGTTTGTGTTCAAGCACGGGGGAATATACGCGAATGGAAGTAGTCGCCTGTTTCGCCATTTCCAGAATGACATTCCTGTAATCTTCTTCACGCCGTAAAAGGATAAGCCTTTTATCAGAGCCAAGCTTATAGACAATTTCAGATTCACTGTAATGATCGCCATCAACTCGAGGTCTCTGAAGTGGTTCATGGACATCTTCAAGTACAGTAGCCTTGTTATAAGTTTGGTACCCCGTATCAAATTTTTCGAAGGCTTCGCCTTTTTTTTCAAATCCCGCCCGGGTCAGGAACTTGTTCAACCCAGCCATTGCTTCCATGCGAACTTCCGACAAGCCATAACGAGTAGCCTTGCCAACCGCCAACTCCAGCAGCGACCGACCAACTCCTTCGTTCCGATGCACGGACATAACTGCCAGATGAGAGATATCCCCGGCAAGTGACATTCTGATCACTCCAACTATCTGACCTGACTCATCCTTGGCTACCCAGTGGAGAGCATCATCATCAGCCTCGTCACCAATGAACGATTCCGGCAAGCCAAGCTCATGAACGAAGACTATCTCGCGAACTTTTCTTATGATTTTTCCAATCTCTGTAAATGAAACCTCGCCTGTATCAAACTGCTTGACTGAAATCCCAGGGTTAATCTCGGTTGCCTTCAGACGCAGGACTCTGTCATCCAGGGGAAGTAGATCCTGAACCATTCGCTGATGCAGTGATTTCTTATCTTCAGGCTTCTCGCTGGCAGGAGTAAAACCCGCGCCTTCACAGAAGTCCTGAAGGCCGTCCGGTGCAACGAGTTCGACCTGCTCCAGTCCGAGGTGCCTTGCCTTGTCTATTGCCTGTTCAAGTAATGCTTTACCTACACCAGCGCCCCTAAAATTTTCGAGCACTGCCAGTTGATCGATTTGACCGTCTGGTTTTAGGCGTACCGTACCGATCGGCGCGTCTTTTGAGTCCGTAGCAAGCCAATGAAAGCCTTCTTCATCAGCACTGTCTACGTCACCTGAACCGTTCGCTCCCTGTTCCACCTCAAAAACAAGATGCCGAATGTTTGATAGTATGCTGCGCTCGCTTGGCCAGTCAGCTTCACGGATGTTAAATCGACGGAGTGAGAATTCTTCGTCCACGGCATTATTCCGTGAGAAGTTTTTCCACGAGTGCCTCAGCCACACCTATGTAGTTTGCCGGGTTGATCGAGCGTATCTGGGCTTTAGCTATATCAGGCAAGTCGAGGTCTTCTATCATTGACTCGATTTTCGCCTGATCAAGCGATTCTCCCCGGGTGAGGACCTTCAGTTTTTCGTATGGCTCTTCTATGCCATATTTGCGCATGATGGTTTGGATTGGCTCTGCGAGGACCTCCCAACTGCCCTCCAGATCCTTTGCAAGTGCCGAATGGTTCAGTTCAAGTTTAGACATACCCTTCAGGCAGGACCGGTAAGCAATCATCGAGTAGGCAAACCCACTGCCAAGATTCCGTAACACCGTGGAGTCAGTCAGATCGCGCTGCCACCTGGATACGGGCAACTTCTCCGCCAGATGCCCAAGTATGGCATTTGCGATTCCCAGGTTGCCCTCTGAGTTTTCAAAATCAATTGGGTTCACCTTGTGAGGCATTGTTGATGAGCCGGTTTCGCCATCAACTCTCTTCTGCTTGAAGTAGGCAATAGAAATGTAAGCCCATATGTCACGATTAAAATCCAGGAGGATCGTGTTGAACCGTGATGTCGCGTGGAACAGTTCCGCTATGTAGTCGTGTGGCTCTATTTGCGTTGTATACGAGTTCCATGTCAGACCAAGGGATGCCACAAATTCCTGGCTGATTTCTATCCAATCAAGGTCTGGGTACGCAGCCACATGGGCGTTGTAGTTGCCAACAGCACCGTTGAGCTTGCCCAGGATGACGACGTCTTCGATCTGTGCGGCCTGCCGTCGCATCCTGGCGACAACATTAGCTAACTCCTTGCCCATAGTCGTGGGGGAGGCCACCTGGCCATGGGTTCGCGAAAGCATCGGTATGGAGGCGTATTTCCTCGCCATAACTGAAATCTGCTCTATTATCTCCCCAATGTATGGCACCAGTAACTGTTCTCTGATCGATTTCAGTATCAGTCCATGAGACAGGTTATTAATGTCTTCGGATGTGCAGGCGAAGTGGACAAATTCAGCATACCGGATGAGATGGGCATCACCGGAGGCTGCAAATTTTTCCTTTATAAAATACTCAACCGCTTTAACGTCGTGATTGGTCGTCTTCTCAAATTCCTTGACTCGCCTGGCATCATCTATAGAGAAGTCAGCAACAAGGCCTTCAACCACATCAATACTGGCATCCGGCAGGGGAAGCAACTCAACAATACCGGGATGAGCCGCAAGGAACTGAAACCAGCGAATTTCAACCAGTAGACGGTGATATATCAGGCCATATTCACTTGCAGAAGCACGAAGCGGCGCCGTAGCAGCGGCATAGCGTCCGTCAATGGGTGATACAGAAGTCAAGGGTGAGAGATCAATGTTCATTTTTATACATCACTTTATATTATCTACTTAACATATTGATATTATTACATATTTGCAAGAGCATTGATGAGCGGCTTCCTTGCGGCGATCAAGTGCCAGCGCCGACCGCCTAGTTGATGCCATAGAACAGCCGAGCGCATACCTGCCAGTAGCAGTGCCCTGATCCTGTTAATGTTGAATGAGTTGCGCAAATGAGTCTCGTGCCCCTGCACCTTAATGCGAGGTTCAAAACACCCTAGAGTATCACGATAAAGCGCCGCCAGTTCCGCTTCAACTGCCGCGTCATTAATAGGCTGTTGCTTGAGATCAAACGTGCGTTTTTTGTCAATACTGCTGATCCCTGCGCCAAGCTCTCGCAGGCAGTCAGGGTGTTGGGCGAGCCGTCGTTCTAGTTGCAGCAACAGAAGTGCATATCGGACCACGTCGACGTGCCCGAGCAAGTTGAAACGCATAATCAGGTCAGTAGTTAGCTTAATGCCCAGGCTGACCCCTGACCCGCCGCCATAAACATCACTAGCGCTACCGGGACTGGTTACAAAGATGCTATTGAGGCTGGCTTCCAGATGATCCTGGGCCGCCATTCCAGACCTTGAGATAGTCGATATCAGGTGAACTGCCTGAACAAGACCCGCCAGGGCAAGCACCCTTTCTTCATGGTCATGTTTAGAGTTCATAGTGCCGCCACAATTGAAGACAGGTTGGACGTGATAATACCGCCCCCCAGGCATATGTCTCCTTCGTAAAAACATGCCCACTGACCCGGTGTTACAGCCCTCTGGGGAGTTTCAAATTCAACCAACCAGTTACCCTCATCTGCCAAACTGAGAGTACATTCCTGGTCTGGTTGTCTGTAGCGGGTTTTGACCGTACCACTATAGGGTAGTGGAGGCGATTCATTGATCCAAAAAATTTGCCCACACAACATACTGTCGGTGAACAGTGCCGGATGTGCATTTCCCTGGGCGACAATCAGTCGATTCATTTCCAGGTCTTTGGCGACCACATACCATGGGTCTTCGCCCGCGCCTTTGACGCCACCTATTCCCAGGCCTTGTCTCTGCCCCAGTGTGTGATACATGAGGCCGTCATGTTGACCGAATATTTGCCCGTCCAGTGACTCGATGGGACCCGGTTGGGCTGGAAGGTATTGCTGTAAAAAGTCCTTGAAACGACGCTCTCCGATAAAGCAGATACCAGTCGAATCTTTCTTGTCATGGGTGACAAGGTCATGCTTGCCCGCCAGGTTTCTGACCTCTGATTTCTGTATCTCACCGATAGGAAACAGGCAGGATCGCAATTGTTCTCCGGGGACTGACTGCAAGAAATAGCTCTGGTCCTTGTTCTCGTCCCTTGCCTTGCACAGCATCGCCTTTTCCTCTTCCCTGGTGATTCGCGCATAGTGGCCGGTCGCTATCAGGTCACCACCCAGCACCCTGGCATAGTCCATGAACACCTTGAATTTTATTTCACGATTACATAAAACATCAGGATTCGGCGTTCTGCCAGCTTCATATTCAGCGAGGAAATTCTGGAATACGTTTTCCCAGTATTCGGCGGCAAAATTTGCCTCATTCAGCTTTATGTCCAGTTTCTCACATACGAGCTTCGCGTCATGAAGATCCTGACTGGCGGTGCAGTATTCGCTCGCGTCATCTTCTTCCCAGTTCTTCATGAACAGCCCTTCCACCTGGTATCCCTCTTGGATTAACAGGAGGGCTGCAACTGATGAATCGACACCGCCTGACATGCCTACAATGACACGAGTGTCTCTAACCGATTTGTTCATGAAAAGGCAGCCTGCTGACGCTGGGAATGAGCGGCATTTTACGCCAGTCATAGAGCGTCTGCATTAATCCTGTAGTCGAATAAGCCTATTCTTCTCCTCTCAGTCGGCGGCAACAGCAACTTGCCGTTCCAGTGTACAATTGCCATCACAGGAGCAGCAGGTACCCGGAATGTTGGGTTGCTATTCCTGCTGGCCATATAGAGAAGAGCCTTTGACAACGATTGAACCAAGAAGTGAGAGAAATCATGCCTGAACAGAAAAAGGAACTGACCCACATTGATGCAGACGGGAACGCAAGAATGGTGGATGTCAGTGCAAAACAACACACTGCACGGCAAGCCACTGCCCGTGCCACTGTCTCGATGCTGCCGGAAACCCTGTCCTTGATCGAAGCCGGGGAGCACAAGAAGGGCGACGTATTAACCGTTGCAAAGATTGCTGGAATTCAGGCTGCGAAGCGCTGTTCAGATCTGATACCCTTGTGTCACCCATTGGCACTGTCCGGTGTCGATGTCACCTTTGAGCTTGACAAGGAAAATAACCAGGTCGCCATAGGCAGTATGTGTAGGCTGAGCGGGCAAACTGGCGTAGAAATGGAGGCGCTAACCGCAGCTGCAGTCGCTGCACTGACTATTTACGATATGTGTAAAGCAGTTGATCGGGGAATGAGCATTGGAAATGTTGAACTCGTCACTAAGTCTGGTGGCAAATCTGGCAACTGGCAGAGAGAACAGCCTTGAGCGTGGAAATAATAGCCTTGAGCGGGAACAACAGCCTTGAGCAGCAATAACGGAATTAGTGACAATGATTGAAGTGGTATTTTTTGCAAGCCTGCGTGAAGAACTAGGTAGTGAATCCGTGAGCATGAATGCATCCGGCGTAACCGATGTGAGAGAAGTGATTGGCAAACTGGCAGAAGAGAAGGGCATCCGCTGGTCGGACCTGCTAACGCGTGACAATATCCTGGTCGCGGTAAACCAGCAAATGGTCGATCAAAAAGCAGCCGTTGTCGATAAAGATGAGGTTGCCTTTTTTCCACCTGTGACCGGGGGTTGACTGTGAATATCCGTATCTCGGTCCAGGAGGCCTCCTTTGAGGCGGGAGAAGAAATCAAAGGGTTAGGCAAGGCATCCCGCGAAATAGGCGGTATATCGGTCTTTGTAGGGGTAGTCCGGGATATAAATGATGATGACTCGGTGCAGGGTCTATACCTGGAGCACTACCCGGGGATGACTGAAAAACAGATTAGGACCATCATCGATGATGCAGCCGCAAGGTGGGATGTTAAAGCTGCAACCGTTATTCACCGAATAGGACAATTGTTTCCCGGCGATGAAATAGTATTTGTCGGGGTTGCCAGTGACCACCGTGGTGATGCATTTGATGCTTGTGAGTTCATCATTGATTACCTCAAGACAAGGGCTACCTTCTGGAAAAAGGAGACGACAGACGTGGGTGATCGCTGGTTGTCTACGCGGGACAGCGATATTCGTGCCGCAGATTTGTGGGAAAGTTAGTGCTTGTCCGGATCTATTGGTGTTGAGGGTTGGTGTTGAGGTTGATGGCCGCGGATCGTTACTCGGTTTCCTCTTCGCTGGGAGTTTCATCTGGCCTAATATTAATCGCATGTGAGCCTTTTGGACCTTCAAGGATATCGAACTCTACGAGTTGACCAGCCTTGAGTGTCTTGTAACCATCCATCTGTATTGACGAATAGTGGGCAAAATAGTTTTCCCCACCGTCATCCGGCAGAATGAACCCATAGCCTTTAGCATTGTTGAACCACTTCACTCGACCTGTCGGCATAGATCCCCCACAGCTTTGGTATTTGAGTACAGCACAATAGGTTCATACTACTTTAGAGCTGAGGCAGACATGCCGTCAAGGATTTCGGGTCTTTAGAGGACACAAACTTATGAATCAGGCATTAATCGGCACAAGATATGCAAGTATTGAGTTGGATATAGGCTTTACTTTGCGATTACACAAAGATTGGTAAAACACATGAATAAATAGATGAAACCCTTAAAATGGACACTTTGCGCTTTTCCCAATCGATAGTGCGACGACATGAAACCTTAGCTGAAGGCTCCAGAACTAGTGAATGATGCAACGAAAGCAGGCAACGGAGACCAGGACCACGATCAGGATCGTGGAACAGGGGTACTTGAGGCGCCGGCAAAACCAAAATTAAAGCAGCCATCTATGTACAAGGTGGTGGTTCTGAATGATGATTACACCCCAATGGAATTTGTTGTTGAGGTTTTGCAGATGTTTTTTGGTATGAACAGGGAAAAGGCAACTCAGATCATGCTGGCTGTACATACAAATGGCAAAGCCACCTGCGGGATATATACACGTGACGTCGCAGAAACAAAATCCGCCCAGGTAAATCAGTATTCCCAGGACAATCAACACCCACTCGTTTCAGATATTGAAGCAACAGATGACTTATAGCAGGACTTGAAATGCTTAGTAGAGAATTAGAAGTAACCCTTAATCTCGCCTTCAAAGACGCGAGGGCGAAGCGGCATGAGCTAATGTCGGTGGAGCACCTCCTGTTGTCGCTGCTGGACAATACTGCAGCGGCTATCGTATTGCGTTCATGTGGCGCAGATATCGAAATACTGCAAAAAGAGCTCACTGATTTCCTTGATGCTACTACGCCGCTAATTCCTAAGAATGAAGCAGACCGTGAAACCCAACCAACGCTGGGATTTCAGCGGGTTCTTCAGCGGGCAGTGTTTCATGTCCAGTCCTCTGGCCGAAAGGAGGTTACCGGGGCAAGTGTGCTCGTGGCTATTTTTACCGAGCAGGAGAGTCACGCGGTCTACCTCTTAAAGCAGCAGGAGGTCAACAGAATTGACGTGGTGAATTTTATCGCCCACGGAACTAGCAAGGATGGCGGTGAGGGGGAACCCGAAACTGCAGACAATACCGACGAGAGCGCTGGCGATGAAGAACGGTCACCGTCCGCTCTCGAAGCCTATGCTTCCAATCTCAACGAGCAAGCAAAAAAGGGGCTCATTGATCCTCTGATAGGTCGCGGCGATGAAGTTGAAAGAGTGGTTCAAATTCTTTCAAGACGAAGGAAAAACAATCCGCTTCTTGTCGGTGAGTCAGGTGTTGGCAAGACAGCCATTGCTGAGGGGCTTGCCAAGCTAATTGTCGACGGTCAGGTACCTGAAATTATTAGTGAAAGCACCGTCCACGCCCTTGACCTGGGTGCCCTGCTCGCTGGAACCAAGTATCGCGGTGATTTTGAAAAACGACTCAAGAGCCTGCTGAACGAACTAAAGAACGAAGAAAACCAGGTTCTTTTCATTGATGAGATTCATACAATTATCGGAGCAGGTGCTGCATCCGGTGGCGTGATGGATGCTTCCAATCTGCTCAAGCCATTACTGGCGTCCGGTGAGATTCGCTGCATCGGTTCAACCACCTACCAGGAGTATCGTGGTATTTTCGATAAGGACAGGGCACTTTCCCGCCGATTTCAAAAGGTCGATGTCCTTGAGCCCAGCGTTGACGATACCTATCATATTCTCAGGGGGCTCAAGAGCCGATTTGAGGAACACCACCATCTCAAATACACCGACAGGGCCTTAAAAGTAGCGGCTGAGCTCGCGGACAAGTACATCAACGATCGATACATGCCCGATAAGGCTATTGATGTAATTGATGAGGCCGGTGCCTTCCAGCAACTCCAACCACCAAGTAAACGGAAGAAGCAGATTGGTGTCTCTGAAGTTGAGAAGATGGTGGCCAAGATTGCACGGATTCCTCCAGCGAACGTCTCACATTCCGATAAAGAAAGTCTGCGGAATCTTGACAAGAATCTGAAGCTTGTCATTTTCGGCCAGGATGAAGCGATTGATTACCTTGCCAGTGCCATTAAGTTGTCTCGTGCTGGTTTGAAGGAAGGTGAGAAGCCGATTGGTTCTTTCCTCTTCTCGGGCCCAACGGGTGTTGGCAAAACTGAAGTGTGCAGGCAACTCGCCAGGATTATGGGAGTCGAGATGATCCGCTTTGATATGTCCGAGTACATGGAGCGGCATACCGTATCAAGACTAATCGGGGCTCCCCCGGGGTACGTGGGATATGACCAGGGCGGATTGCTTACCGAGGCGGTTACCAAACATCCACACTGTGTATTGCTGTTGGATGAGGTCGAAAAGGCACACCCGGACGTTTTTAACCTGTTGCTTCAGGTGATGGACCATGGGTCACTAACGGATAATAATGGTCGCACCGCTGATTTTCGAAATATCATTCTAGTCATGACGACCAATGCCGGTGCCCAGGAGATGGCGCGAAATTCCATTGGCTTCACGCATCAGGATCATTCCACCGATGGAATGGAAATGCTGAAAAAGATGTTTACACCAGAATTTCGAAACCGCCTGGACAACATTATCCAGTTTCACTCTCTGCCAAGGGAAGTTATCAAAACCGTCGCAGACAAGTTTCTTGTTGAAATCCAGGTGCAGCTTGATGACAAGCGCGTCACTTTGGATGTCAGCGAAGAGGCGCTGGAGTGGCTTGTGGACAATGGCTACGATGAGCAAATGGGAGCAAGACCCATGCAACGTCTGATCCAGAACAAAATTAAGAAAGAACTTGCTGAAGATATCCTGTTTGGCCGATTAGCAAAAGGCGGCGAAGTTCATGTCACTGTTGAAGACGGTGAGCTGGTGCTTGATATCGCAGAGACTGTGTCTGCCTGAATCGAGCTGGAACTGGGTGAGAAGATTACTCCCTGAAGGTGATTCTGCCCTTTGATAAATCGTATGGAGTCACTTCCACCTTGACGGTATCGCCAGTGAGAATCTTGATATAGTTTTTGCGCATTTTTCCTGAAATGTGCGCAATGACTGTGTGACCGTTTTCGAGTTCAACACGAAACATTGTATTAGGCAGTGTATCTACCACCGTGCCACTTAGCTGAATCTGTTCTTCTTTTGCCATTTAGTTTCTCAAAATTAGCGCCTGACCACATGACACAGAATTCTCTGTCAGTCCAGGAAACGGCGTGCATTTTGCCTCAATTTGGCTCCCATGGCAAAAGGAGCGTTGAGTTAGGGTGAATCTCTAAAATTGTCTCAATCTACCAAGATGGGAACCCACCGGTTGTTGACATACAACTCGATGGGTTTGTAGTCCATTTTATAAGCCATTTTTTGACACTGCTTTATCCAGTAGCCGAGGTAAACATAACCGAGTGAAAGTCGCCGGGTCTCTTCAATAAGGTGAATGACAGCAAGAACACCAGGGCTTCGCTTTTCCTTTTCCGGGTCAAAAAATGTGTAGATGGCTGATAATCCATCATTCAGTTTATCTGCAACTGCAACAGCTAACAGATCCCCTTTTGCGCGAAACTCGAAGAATATTGCTTCTTGCCTGCCCAGCACCAGGAAAGACTCAAATTGCTCGATTTCTGCCGGATACATATCACCATCGGCATGCCTGGCATCTATGTAATTGTGATAGAGGTTAAAATATTCCTCATTCACACAGGGTGCTACCTGCTTTACAACGACGTCACTGTTCCTGTTGATGATGCGGTTGTGGCGACGTTTCAGCGTAAAATCTGCCACCGGTATGCGAACCGGAATACAGGCAGCGCAGGCCTGGCAGTAGGGCCGGTAAATGTGGTCACCACTACGGCGAAAACCTACGGCTGACAGACCTGAATACATATCGGTAGTGATTTTAGCAAGTGGGTCTACGAACAAAGTAATGGCCTGGCGATCGTCAAGATAACTGCAATCGTGCTCAGGAGTTGTAAAGAATCTCAGTTCGGAAAGAGAGGTCATAATGGACTAATAAAGAATGTATGGCATCTGTCACCAGGGCGACAATAGTGTTGGCAGTATATCCCAGTTTATCGGCTGGTGATGGTCAGCGTAAAGGTTGAGCTGCGTTTCAAATTCGGCCCTGGGTATGGTGATGACCCCCAGTGATTCGAGGTGGGCATTCGGAAGCTGGCAATCAATCATTGGGCATCGCTGCTCAGATAGAAGCCTGCAGAGGAATGCGAAGGCGACTTTTGATGCATCGGTTTCAATATGAAACATGGATTCACCAAAAAAGAGCTGTCCCATGGCAAGACCATATAGACCACCAACCAGTTCTCCATCCATATAGGTTTCAATAGAATGGGCTAGTCCCAGCCGATGTAGTTTCCTGTAAGCGACTTCCATCTCACTTGAGATCCAGGTCCCTTCCGCATAGTTCCTCGGCTCGCTGCAGTGTTCTATTACGCTGTCAAATGCACTATCCCGCTTGACCTTAAATTTGTTGCGGCGGAGTGTCTTCTGCAAACTACGGCTGGCGCTGAACTGGTCCGGCACGATCACTGCCCTCGGATCGGGAGACCACCAGAGTATGGGCTGACCCTCTTCATACCAGGGGAAAATACCCTGTTTGTAGGCCAGTGCCAGTCGCTCTGCTGACAGGTCCCCACCTGCTGCAAGCAGCCCATCAGGCTCGCTTAGCGCCGTGTGGATAGAGGGAAATTCCAGCGAGTCGATGCTGAGCCAGGGTATTCCAGTTGTCTGCGGTGATGTCACTAACCAGTGCCACTACCAGTATTTAAAATGTGATACTGCCGCCTAGGATTCATCCAGGTACTTTTCCGCATCCAGGGCTGCCATACATCCAAAGCCCGCGGACGTTACTGCCTGCCGGTAAATCTGATCCGCCACGTCTCCAGCTGCAAATACGCCGGGAATACTAGTCTCGGTTGCACTGCCATCCAGACCGGACCTAATCTCAAGATAACCGCTATTCATTTTTAGCTGACCTTCAAAGATGGTTGTATTTGGAATATGGCCAATGGCGATAAAGACTCCCTGCAAATCAAATTCTGTTGTTGCTCCATGATCAACATGCCTGATCCGCATCCCGGTAACACCCATATCATCACCAAGGACCTCATCGAGGACACTATCCCATTGAATAGTTATGTTCTCCTTGGCAATAACCTTATTTTGGATGATTTTTTCACCACGAAATTTGTCCCGTCGGTGTACCATGATTACCTCAGATGCAATATTGGAGAGATAAAGTGCCTCTTCCAATGCGGCATTACCTCCGCCTATCACTGCCACCCGTTGTTTCTTGTAAAAAAAACCATCGCAGGTAGCGCAGGCGCTGACACCTTTTCCCTTGAACTGCTCTTCTGAAGGGAGACCAAGGTATTGGGCTGATGCGCCGGTAGTAATGATCAAGGCATCACAGGTATAGACAGCCTGGTCGCCATAAAGTCGGAAGGGCTTTTGCGTCAGCTCTGCTTTATTTATATGATCATATACAATCTCTGTATTGAATCTTTCGGCATGTTGTTGCATTTTCGCCATCAGATCAGGACCTTGTAAGCCTTGTTCACCGCCGGGCCAGTTATCGACCTCCGTGGTGGTGGTTAGTTGCCCGCCGGTCTCAATTCCTGTGATAACCACTGGATTGAGATTGGCTCTGGCTGCATAAACAGCGGCTGTCAGCCCTGCGGGACCAGAGCCCAGAATGAGTAATCTATGGTGAACTTCTTGCATTAAATCCCCTGAAAAAGTCTACTTTGGCGAATGTCCGAGAGGCGCCAATGATACAGCAGGACAGGATTGCTCGATAGATTCGACCAGGAGAAAATCAATAAAAGGATTTACAAATTCAATTCTACATATATGATGTAAGACCATGATTAATAAAGATATTCCCGCCACGCTTCGCTGGAGCAATTTCGTTGCCGCAGGCTAAAACCAAAAAACGGAAAGAGCGGGACAACCAGGATGTGCTTGATCATCTCTACCCGCGATTGCGGGAGGGCGGTCTGATAGCGCTGGTAGCAATCTGCATCTATCTGAGTCTGGCTTTGTTCAGTTTTGATCCTGAAGATCCCGGCTGGACCTATACGGGAACCGACAGGGAAGTTTCGAACCTTGTCGGCTTGAGTGGTGCCTGGATTGCTGATGTTTTCCTGACGGTCTGTGGCTACATGGCATTCATTTTTCCCATCATGCTTGGTTTTCAGTCTCTGCAGATGTTCAGAGAACGAAAGCGTGAAATACAATTCAATTGGGCCATATTCTCTTTTCATAGCCTCGGCCTCCTACTCACTCTCGCGGCCGGTGCTGGTATCGCCGCCTTGCACTTTTACGGCACTGGCCTGCATTTCAGGCAGGGAAGTGGCGGCATAATCGGCCTTGAACTAAGTGAATTTATGGTACCGATATTCAGTTATATCGGTGCAACCCTGATTCTGCTGTCGGCTTTCCTGTTTGGCCTAACTGCATTTGCCGATATTTCCTGGCTCGGCGTTATAGATGAAACAGGCAGGCTAGCCATCAGGGGCGTACAGATATTCAGGGAGAGCTGGCACCGTATAATGATACAGCGGGCACAAAAGGCGGAAGTACAACAGTCGACGCAGATTCGCCGTGAGGCACTTGAGCGCCACGTCGAAGAAAAACAGCAGCGCCCGGCCCTGGTTATTGAGGCGCCGCCTGTATTGACGAAGGAGGTCAGTGAAAGGGTAGCGCGTGAGCGGCAGGGAAGCCTGTTCAAGGTTGGCTTTGTTGGGGGTCTACCTGCGCTGCATCTTCTTGATGCAATAGATGCAAACCAGGAAAGAGGCTATTCAGCAGAGGATCTGGAAGCCATGTCACGAATGCTGGAATTGAAGCTCAAGGATTACGGCGTTGAGGCGACGGTAACGGCCGTTTATCCTGGCCCGGTGATTACACGGTTTGAAGTGCAGCCAGCTGCCGGCGTCAAGGTGAGTCGTATCTCCGGGCTGGCAAAGGATCTGGCCCGGTCCATTGCTGTTATCAGCGTTCGCGTGGTCGAGGTAATCCCGGGCAAGTCTGTGATTGGCATCGAAATTCCCAACGAAGTCCGTCAGGTCGTGAAACTTAGTGAAGTGCTGACGTCAAAAGCCTACGATAAGGCGCAATCGCCTCTGTCGCTAGCTCTCGGTCACGATATATCGGGGGAGCCGGTGGTTGTTGACCTGGCCAGAATGCCGCACCTGCTCGTCGCGGGCACTACCGGTTCCGGTAAATCTGTCGGCCTCAATGCCATGATCCTGTCAATCTTATTCAAGGCATCTCCTGCGGAAGTGCGCCTCATAATGGTAGACCCAAAAATGCTGGAACTTGCAGTGTATGAGGGTATCCCACATCTGCTGACACCGGTTGTGACAGATATGAAGGATGCCGCTAATGCATTGCGCTGGTGCGTAGCAGAAATGGAAAGACGCTACCGGCTAATGGCGGCAATGGGGGTCCGCAATGTAGGTGGCTTTAACCGCAAGGTAAAGGAGGCTGAGAAAGCCGGAACACCGATCAAAAACCCCCTGTGGCAGCCAGACCCTTTGCTCGATGATGATGAACAGGAGATTCCGGACCTGGAAAGTTTGCCGTTTATCGTGGTGGTCGTCGATGAATTTGCGGACATGATGATGATTGTGGGTAAGAAGGTCGAACAACTCATAGCACGAATTGCTCAGAAAGCGCGTGCTGCAGGAATTCACCTGATTCTTGCGACTCAACGGCCGTCAGTCGATGTTATCACAGGACTAATAAAGGCAAATGTACCAACCAGAATTGGTTTCCAGGTATCCAGCAAGGTTGACTCCAGGACAATCCTCGACCAGGGAGGAGCCGAACAATTACTCGGTCACGGTGACATGCTCTACCTTCCAGCCGGCACACCCATACCAATTAGAGTCCATGGCGCCTTTGTCGATGATGATGAAGTACATCGCGTCGTGGAGAGCTGGAAAGAATTAGGGGAACCAAACTATCTTGATTCAATACTTGAGGCTAGAACCGATACCGAATTACTGCCGGGTAACGCCGCGAACGCTGATGCCACTGATGAGGAATCTGACCCTCTCTATGATGAAGCCGTTGAGTTTGTAACTGAATCGCGAAGGGCGTCTATTTCTGCTGTGCAAAGGAAATTAAGAATTGGCTACAACCGTGCTGCGAGAATGATCGAGACCATGGAGCAGGCTGGAATAGTTAGCGAAATGAACTCCAACGGATCTAGAGAGGTGCTGGCGAATGCGCCACCTGACTAGATTCGCATTTTCATTTTCTCTTCTTGTGACTTTGCCTCTATACGGTGATGAGGCCATAGTCTATTCGGAATTGCTAAGCGGTTACCTGTCCAATATATCCACCCTCTCGGGTAGTTTCGAGCAACATTCGATGGAACATAGCGAGCAGCACTCAGCTGTCTATAGTGGCGCGCTCTGGCTGGCCAAGCCAAATCATTTTCGTCTAGACACGGCTGCACCCTCACTACAATCTCTGGTATCAGATGGTGTGAATTTCTGGTCCTACGATGAGGATCTGGAACAGGTGATAATAAGCAAGCTCAACGAGAACTTGAATCAGGTTCCCATTCTACTGTTCAGTGCTGACGTCGGCCGCATTGAAGATACCTATCATATCAGCGGCTATGAAGATGAAGAGGGCGAGCACTTTCTGCTGCAACCGGTTACAGACGCCAGCCTGTTTCGATCCCTGACCCTTGAATTCAAGGGTGGGGTACCGGCATCAATTAAGGTCAGGGCAGCAAACGGGCAGGCGACTATTTATAACCTGAACCAGGTGGTTATCAATGGGCAGATCCCCGCGGGGAAATTCAGCTTCACTGCTCCTGAGCATGTCGACGTAATTGATGACCGTTAATAGAAGCCTGCTCATGCTCAAATTGACCAGCGTGTGCCTAGACGGTGTAGCACAGTGATTCTTTGTCAGATAAGGGGCGGATATGTCCCTGTTTGATGATAGTAATGCCTACCAGCCTCTCGCCGCGAGAATGCGGCCAAGGAGCCTGGATGACTTTGTCGGCCAGGAGCACATCCTCGGTGCCGGGAAACCCCTCAGGAAAGCCATTGAAACATCCAGTTTACATTCCATGGTCCTGTGGGGGCCACCGGGCGTTGGCAAGACGACACTGGCAAGGATGGTGTCTGACATTTGCGATGTGCATTTTCAATCAATTTCAGCAGTTCTGGCTGGGGTAAAAGACATCAGGGAAGCTATCGCCGTGGCCAAACAACAGCGCCAGCTTACGGACCGGAAGACCCTGTTGTTTATCGATGAGGCCCACAGGTTCAACAAGTCGCAGCAGGATGCTTTTCTCCCATACGTTGAAGATGGCACGGTTATCTTCGTCGGTGCCACGACGGAAAACCCCTCTTTCGAGTTGAACAATGCCCTGTTGTCGAGGGCAAGAATCTATAAGTTGCAATCCCTTTCCGTGGACCAGCTGGTTAAGGTTATGGAACGTGCGCTGAAGCAGGCCCCAGGTCTAAAGGAAATGAAACTGGATGCGGATGCCGATGTGCTCAACAAACTGGCCCTTGCGGCAGACGGCGATGCAAGAAGGGCGCTGAATATTCTGGAGGTGGCAACCGACCTTGCCACAACGACCCTTATCACTGAGTCAATCGTTGAAGAAGTACTCGGGTCAGACTTCAAGCGTTTCGACAAGGGTGGAGACATTTTTTATGAACAAATCTCCGCGCTGCACAAATCGGTTCGCGGATCGTCCCCGGATGCTTCCCTCTACTGGTTCGCACGGATGCTTGATGGTGGCTGTGACCCCCTCTATATTGCCAGGAGGGTCGTAAGAATGGCGTCGGAGGACGTAGGTAATGCCGACCCGAGGGCGCTACAACTTGCACTTAATGCATGGGAAGTCCAGGAGCGTCTGGGAAGCCCGGAAGGAGAGTTGGCAATTGCCCAGGCTATTGTCTATCTTGCGTCAGCAGCAAAAAGCAATGCCGTCTATTCAGCATTTTCTGAGGCAAAAGCAGATGCGCATTCGCAGCCCTCACTTGAGGTACCGATGCATTTGCGCAATGCGGCTACAAAAATGATGGAAAATATGGGATACGGCGATACCTACCAATATGCTCACAACTACGATGATGCTTTCGTCGCCGGTGAATCTTACTTTCCGAGGGAATTAGCTGATCGGGAATATTATCACCCTGTGGACAGGGGGCTTGAGGCCAGGATTGCCGAAAAACTGGATTACCTGAAGAAGTTGAACGCAGCCAGCACTTCCAGGCGTTACGACGAATCTGACAAGGCTAAAGACCCATGACCGAGATTATCGCGATCGCATTAGGGGGAGCGCTGGGCGCCCTGTCTCGCTTCTGGGCGGTCAACCTGAGTAGCATCTTTTTTGGTGAAGAGTTCCCCTACGGCATCCTTATCGTTAACGTACTGGGCTCCTTTATGATCGGCCTGGTATTCGTATTTCTGGTAGAAAGGGCGGCTTTCCCGGTCATCTGGCGCTCTGCTCTGATGGTCGGATTTCTTGGTGCATTCACGACCTTCTCAACCTTCTCTCTCCAGACCTTCGGGTTGCTTGAAGCGGGACGGTTTCTGGCAGCTTTTGGCTATATTATTGCAAGTGTAATGATCTGCCTTTTTTCAGTTGCCCTTGGTATCTATATTGCCCGCATTCTGCCCTGAACTTACCAGGCCTGGTAAGCCACTTTTTGTGACGCATGATCAGCGGTCTGTTACTATTTGCGCCGCAAAAATCCGACCACAGCGAATCTGATGCTTGACCCAAAACTGTTAAGAAATGACCTGCCAACCGTTGCTGAACGGCTGCGTGTCAAGAAGTTCGAACTTGATATTCCCGCGATAGAGCAACTTGAATCACGGCGGAAAGAAGTTCAGGTAAAGACTGAGGCCCTGCAGGCCGAGCGAAATACACGCTCCAAGCTCATTGGCAAAGCAAAGGCAAAGGGAGAAGATATCGAGCCATTACTGGTTGAAGTTGCATCCCTGGGTGACCAGTTGGACGCTCAAAAGTCAGCGCTGGAAGAAGTCCAGTCCGCTCTAAATGAAATTGTCTGGGCAATTCCTAACCTACCTGATGACTCAGTTCCTGAAGGGGACTCTGAAGATGATAACCTTGTGGTCAGAAGCTGGGGAGATCCGACCGAGTTCACTTTCCAGGCGAAAGATCATGTAGACCTCACTGAAGACACCGGTCACATGGATTTTGGTATGGCCGCTAAAATTGCAAGTGCCCGCTTTGTTACCCTCACGGGGCCATTGGCAAAAATGCAGCGAGCACTGGTGCAGCTTATGCTTGATGTGCATTGCAATGAGCACGGTTATGAGGAGATCTATGTACCCTTCATCGCTAACAGTGATTCACTGACAGGTACGGGGCAATTACCCAAGTTCGAGGCTGATCTGTTTAAGCTGACTGATGACCGGGGGCTTTATCTGATCCCGACCGCGGAAGTGCCGGTAACAAACCTTGTGCGAAACGAAATAATTGCTGGCGAGCGTATGCCGCTAAAGTACGTTTGTCACAGCCCGTGCTTTCGAAGTGAAGCAGGCAGCCATGGCAAAGATACCCGGGGTATGATCAGGCAGCACCAGTTTGAAAAGGTAGAACTGGTACAGATGGTCAGGCCGGATGATTCCCTCCAGGCCCATGAGGATTTGACCCAGCATGCTGAGAACATTCTACAGAAACTTGGCTTACCCTATCGCCTGGTCAATTTGTGTGGCGGTGACCTGGGCTTTTCTTCCGCCAGGACCTATGACCTCGAAGTGTGGTTGCCAGGGCAGGGCAAGTACCGTGAAATATCCTCCTGCAGTAAATTCCTTGATTTTCAGGCCCGTCGCATGCAGGCACGCTGGCGGAACCCTGACACAGGAAAACCAGAATTACTGCATACCCTAAATGGTTCTGCACTTGCTGTTGGCCGCACCCTTGTAGCGGTTCTCGAAAATTACCAGCAAGCTGACGGTAGCGTTGCCGTTCCGCAGGCATTGCAGCCCTATATGGGTAGTGTTACCAGCATTCTCAATTGATCATCAAATAGAGTTTCGGGAAAGCCATTTCAGTTCGTGAGGCTATTCACAATTGGATGGTTTGGGCAGGCCGGCTATTTTGCTCACCAGCTTCACGGGTTTACCTGAAAACAGCTGCATAAGGTGGATGCTGTTCCCTTTCGTGTCGCCCAGTCGATCTCGCACTACCTTGACCAGTACTCTGGTGGGCGGTGAGACCTGGTATTGCCGATAGTAGTCACGAACCAGGCTGATGATCTCCCAATGGTCAGCCGTTAGATCAATACCTTCATTCATTGCAAGACTTTGAGCAGCCTCTTCGCTCCAGTCAGCCATTTCACGGAGGAATCCCTCCTTATCCAGGTTCAGTTCCATCTTACTAAAACCAGTTGCAGACAGAATCTGCGTCACAACAGAGCTGAACGAAATCCTTATAGTCTGCACGCTGGATTTCAGGGCTGATTCGCCCGGACAACCCGCGTGTATCAGCATCCGGTTGCAGCACATGGATGTTGCTGCTGGCAAGTTTCAAACTTCCATCAAGGAGGCAGTAAACGCCGTCCTCAATAAAGAGCACATGATCCTGTTCCTGTACAAGAGAGCCGGAAACCCCGAGTGCTCGAATACTGTTGAAAGTATGCAGGACCATTAGAAATTCAGGACGACGTCATGGGAAGAAAATAGCGCCGCAATATCTCTGTCGACTAATGCCGCAACATTGATCACAAGGTCCGACGGTTCAAGGCCCTTATCATCCAGCTGAGTTTTACTGCAAAAAACCTGATCAACACCATAGTCCCGCAAGGCGCCAAAAGTAAGTGAGAAATTCTTCTGGTCTGTTTGCGTCGTATCCTGTCCGTCGAGCAATTGAAGAATACCGTCTCCCAGATAAAGGGCGCTGCATTCAGCAAAAGCAGACCCCATGAGCAGGGCATCCAGCCCCTCCTGTGCCTTGACGCTGCCATGTGGCGGTCTGGTATTTACGAACAGCAACGTTTTCACATCAGCATCCAAATGTCACCAGCCGGTCCGCATTGAGACCAGCGTCGATGAGTTGACCCAGTCCGGAAATCGTAAAGGCCGGGTCCAGACTTGCACAGGACTTTTCATAGCGGTCAGCTTCAGTCTGGTCTAGCACACCTCTCCTGAGGGCTGACGCAATACAGACGATGAGCTCTATGTGGTTATCCGTTGCCAGTTCTGACCACAGCCGTTGGATATTGACTTCATCCTGGGGGGGTGTTATCGCCCTGTTTCCTGTGTGAACACCATCCTGGTAGAAAAAGACGCGGTAAATCTCGTGTCCTTCAGCAAGCACCGCCCGGGCAAAAGACAGGGCGGATAATGGTGCCTGATCAGAATAGGGTGCGCCGTGGACGACGATGGCAAATTTCATTGGTCTGCAAAAAGAAAACCCCTAACACAACAAAGATGCCAGGGGTCATGATGAGTGGATATATTAGTCGTCGCCCCCAAAAGCGCCAAGTAAATGCAGCAGGCTGACGAACAGATTGTATATGTCTAAGTACAGGGCGACGGTCGCCATCAGATAATTGGTTTCGCCGCCATGTAGGATGCGGCTGGTGTCATAGAGGATAAACCCTGACATCAGGAATACGATAGCCGCCGAAAGTGCAAGGTGCAGTCCGGATACATAGAAGCCGAACATGCTGCCGATGAACATCAGCAACATCGAGCCGAATATCACGACCAGGCCTGTCATCAGGAAACCGGACAGATACGAAAAATCCTTTTGCGAGACCAGAACATATCCAGACAGTGACAGGAAAACCATTCCGGTTAACCCCAGGGCCGTCATCACTGTTTGTGAACCTGAAGCCGTCTGCAGATAGAAATTGACAAGCGGGCCAAGGGCAAAGCCCATAAAGCCGGTAAAAGCGAAGACCATCGCGATACCCCAGACGCTGTTTTTCAACTTATGGACACCAAACAGCAGGCCGAGCATGACAAGAATAGACATTAACCCCATATGAGGGGCATTAATTGCAATAGCAACGCCAGCCATCATTGCGCTGAATAAGAGCGTCAGGGACAGCAACATATAGGTGTTGCGAAGTACCTTATGGGAGGAAATAACCGCTTGTGGACGGTCTGTAATAAATTGGGCATCAGCCATCGATATTCATCCTGTTATGGAGCTTCAAATATAATAGACACTAAATTACCGCATTAATGTCCCGTTAAAAACCAAAAGTTTACGGCATGCAACGCCAAAATCAAGTCATGATTCATATAATTCCAATAAAAACAATATGATAGAGGCACATCATGAAGCTTTAGATTACCTAAATTTCAGCTTGCCTTTCAGCTTATACACCAGTATGAAATATGTGAGGGTGATGAAAGATAATTCAAGGGCTTCCAGTGGAACCTGAATTCAAGCAGAATCAAAATTCGGGAGTACACCAATGAATAAATTGATACCGGCCACGATTCTGATGTGCGTGGCAAACCTTTCGTATGCCACCGACCTCCAGGTGAGAGTCGCCGAGATAGTCGGGTATGGCATATTCGACACCACCAGCACAACTTCTGCTGCCGGTTTCACCTCGACATCCATCGCCAGGGATAGCGTAAAGGGGGTGAGGTTTGTCGAGTACACGAATGACATCCCTGCAAGACTGGGCGTCAATTTCGGAATTCAGTACATAATCAACAGTACCCCAAAAGGCAAACCTATCCGGCTGACATCCGTTGTCAAATTTCCGGAACCGGGACTTCAGCGTCCTAAAGGTGGCCTATTATATGCGGAGTCCCGGCACCTGGGTATTTGAAATCTGGTACGGTCAGGCTCGAGTTATAAAAAAGACCTTCACTGTCTTTGTACCTGAGGACGCTGAAGATGGTGGCAAGGTTGAAACCGAGTAGCCGGCCTTAACAACTGCCTTTCAATAACGTATATTGCGCGCCATGGAAGGGTAGGAAAGTGGTTTACTCCAGCAGTCTTGAAAATTGCCGTGTCGAAAGGCACCGTGGGTTCGAATCCCACCCCTTCCGCCACTAATTCCTCTAAGCCCCTGATATACATTACTTTCAGATAATGCCTCCTTCTGTATATACGGATGTATATACGGACAAAGCTTCAAAATAGACAATTTCAATAAATCAACAACACTGTTAGCTCAGATACCAAATTAAGTCTGAACTTAGCTATTAGCAATGATGGATACCTGCTATTTTTAAACCGTCTTTGCAATAAAGAAGGGGTTATACAAGCGATGCGACTAGCTTTTTGTTTACTCAACATTGTTGGCGTCTGTTTCCTAGCTT
>PBRP01000129.1 GCA_002726655.1 Gammaproteobacteria bacterium | reverse complement strand
TGCAAATGCGGGTGATGCACATATTGCCGGTGTATCCCTTGAATTCGATATGGCTGTCTCGGAAAACTTCACCATTGGCATGAATGCCGAATGGCTGGAACCCCAGACCGACACAGATCTTGACCTGGATGGCGACGAAATTCTCGATGTTGTCAAAGACACGAAGTTGCCGATATCGCCAGACTGGAAAGCGTCAGCGTGGGCTACCTACCGCTGGCCTGTAAATTCACTTTCTGCGAACGGTTTTGTGCGCTTACAGTGGTCTTATCAGTCAGATAGTAAGAATAATCTGTATCCGACGGTATTCGACCCCGCTAACCCACTGATCATCAATGATGCATACAACATCGGCGATCTTAGTATTGGTTTGCAGGCAGATACCTGGGAGGCAAATTTATTCATTAATAACCTGTCTGATGAGCGAGCACAATATACCCACTGGGGAACCATGTTCGGCGGTATCAGGTATGATGGTAGACCCACTTCTTTGAGGTCTACTGGCCGACCAAGAGAAATGGGAATACGGGTGATCAAGCACTTCAACTGATAGAAAAGCCTTAAACCCAGCAAAAAATAAGAGACCGGTTAAGCCGGTCTCTTTTTGCCCAGGTTTTAACCATTTTACGTGCCTGGTCAGTCGTAGGGCCATATCTCAAGACCATGAATGGCATTGCGGATATCCATGGTCAGATTTACTGAGGCGACTGTCTGTTCATTTTCAAGGTCATAGAGCGTGATGGTCGAGGGTGATGAGCCACCCACCAGGAATCTTTCTCCGTGGGTGCACAATCCCCGACCAAATGCCTGGCGGGCAATTTTTGAGTCATCGATGCCAGCAAGCTGAATGTCCTTATCATCGTAGTGACGGATTGCAAATGCTGTCTGAGCCCCATCACGCGCGGCAAAACGAACGCAGTCAGCATTGGTATCATTGAATAGCGCTCCCCCCCTGAAGGGTCTTGCATTATGAGTCCCTGGGGGTAGATTACAGACCGCCTTAACCTTGTTGTCGTGGCTGATATGCAGCAGGGCTTCTGTTCGCAGGCCGCTCAGGTAGATGCCCGAGTCATCCACATGTACCATGTTGATATGGTGGTCATTATTAGCCCTGGGACCTGTTTCCTGACGCGGGTCAAAGGTGAAACCACTCCACTCCCCTCGCTGTTTCTGCAGGTGAAATCCCCAGGTAAATCGCTGACTATCAAGGTCAAATGCCAGCAGGCTATCAAAGCCCGTTGAGGTCAGGAAGATATTTCCACCCTTGATAATAATTTCGTGACAGTGTTTGAGGTATGGGTTACGCCAGGAATTCTGTTTCACAAACTCCCGGTTATAGCAGAATAGTTCATCCGAGGCGGCGACATAGATATGGTCTCCATCAAATGCGATACCACGAAGCCCGCGGTCAGCGCCCCGCCCTGAAAAATCAATATCCCCTGTATTCCAGTCAAGGAGCTGGTCCGCCGTCTGGTTTTCAAAATCAACTGTAAATATGCCGCCATGGCTTTCACCCTGTTGGCTTCCACGAACAACGGAGGTAGCAAGAACCTTGGGTAATTTTATGTCTGACATCAATACTTCGATTTTCTCGACTGCTGGTAGAAGGGAAATAAAACGATTGGTCTATTCTCTGGATAGCCTGAACACCGCGACCGTGGCCTTTGCTTCCTCCAGGGATGGGAATCCATCTATGATATCCGGGTAATCAGCCCGGTATTTATCGATGTAGGCCTGGAGTATCAGTTCGAAATCCTGCTTCGCTTCATTGGCCTGCAGGGCATAAGTTTCACCACCCATTCTCAAAAGCGCAGGCCCGCCCTGGCTCAGCATTGAGACCCAGCCACTTTCCTTTGCGCCCACGACGTGGAGATCACCTTTAACCTGGACAACCCAGATGATGACAACCCGGGGCAATAGGCCGCCACTCACTTTCAACCTGGCCTCATGGATTGATGAAGTATCGCCCCAGGTATCAGGAACATCGGCCTCAGTACCGCCAATGAAAAATCCCGGCATAGGACCGATGGGTGCGAGCCATATGACCAGAGCAAGCACCAGTACTAAACCAGCGGACAAAATTTTCAGTATTTTCATATTTAGATTTCTTATGTTTGTTTTACAAGTATAAGAGCCATTACTGCCCTTTTCACCTGGATGAACCCTTGATGCCGGGTGACTGGCGTTACATGAGCGGGCTCTTTGAATTGAGGCTTAGTTCACTTCTATCCTCTTAAAGCCGGGGCTTCGTTTTTCCATAAATGAGCGAACACCCTCCTTGAAGTCACCCCTCTGCAGACTCTCTGCCATCAGTTTATTACTGTCTTGCATCGCTTCACCCAGGTTCATGTTCATATGCCGGTAGACCTGCTGTTTCATGACCATCATGGAAACGGGTGCACTGGTATCTGCCAGCCCCTGAATATAGGCCTTGGTCTGATCCAGCAGTTCATCATCGGGAAATATCCGCTCTACCAGGCCAAAATCCTTGGCTTCCTCTGCTGACAGACGGCGAGAACTCCATAACAGGTCCAGCGCCCGGGCAGGACCAACAATCCGTGGAAGGATCCAGCTTTGACCATGCTCAGCGATCAGTCCTCTCTGTGAAAAGGCGGTGATAAATCTCGTATTCTCACAGGCAAAGCGCATATCACACAATAAGGCTATGGACATACCGAGACCGGCGCAGGCACCGTTCACGGCAACAATAATTGGTTTACGAATTGACATGATATAGGTAAATGCAACTTCAAAGTCGGGCCCCATGGACTTATCGCCGGGATCTGCATCCATCTTTTTCTGCGCAACAGCGGCGCTCGAGCCGCCACCCGAAGCTGTTGCATCAAGTGCGTTCATGTCCATACCAGCGCAGAAGCCCCTTCCCGCTCCCGTTAGGATAATGCCGACAACCGATTCATCTTTCTCCGCCGCCGCGAGCGCATGTTTCAATTCTTCGATCATGATACCGGTCAGGGCGTTGAGCGCGTCTGGCCTGTTAAGAGTAATGACTGCGGAAGGACCGTCTACTTCATACTTGATTTGTTCATACATCAGCTTGTTCCCCTGTGTTTTATCAGACACCAGGTGTATTTCGTTTGAGTGAAATTTTGCGGAAATACACTAGCGTGACCCGTGGTACAGAATACCACGAGTCCTTGTATGATTTGCCGTCCGCGGAAGCAGTTTATGCCGCCAGGATACCCTCGGGGTCGATATAGCTCATGTGATGTGCCTCACCGACAAACTCGTTAGTGACCTGCCCGCCATAGACATTCAGCCCATGCAGAAGGTGTACATTGGATTTCAAGGCATCCTTTATGCCCTTGTCAGCGAGCTCAAGCACATAGGGCAAGGTCGCGTTATTCAGTGCTGCAGCCGAGGTCCTGGCCACTGCACCAGGCATATTGGCTACACAGTAATGCACTACATCATCCTGGATGAAGGTAGGATCATCGTGAGTAGTCGCATGGGAGGTTTCAAAGCACCCTCCCTGATCAATGGCAACGTCAACAACGACCGTACCGGCGCTCATTTCACGAACCATATCGGCGGTGACGAGTTTCGGTGCGGAAGCACCGGGAATAAGCACCGAACCTATAATCAGGTCAGCATTCATGACACTGCTGATGATGGCATCCTGAGTTGAGTAGAGGGTTTGCACCCGGTTGCCGTACAGGTGATCGATGTTTCTAAGCACATCGACACTGCGGTCTATGATGGTAACCCTTGCGCCCATACCAACGGCCATCTGTGCCGCATTCTGCCCGACAACACCACCGCCGAGAATAACGACATGCCCCTGCATAACACCCGGCACACCACCCAGGAGGATACCCTTGCCACCGTGGGATTTTTCCATGCACATGGCGCCTGCCTGGATTGACATTCGACCTGCCACCTCAGACATTGGAGCCAGAAGAGGTAAACGGCCCATTGCATCTGTCACTGTTTCATAAGCGATGCAGGTTGACCCGCTATCTACCAGGTCCTTCGTTTGATCAAGATCCGGCGCCAGGTGAAGGTAGGTGAACAGTGTCTGGTTTTCACGCAGCATTGCCCGCTCGACCGCCTGGGGTTCCTTTACCTTGACGATCATTTCCGCCTGACCGAAGACTGAATCTGCATCGGCGGTAATTTGCGCGCCTGCGCCCGTATAGTCCTCATCACCAAAGCCAATACCTGCACCAGCGTTAGTTTCCATCAGGACTTCATGCCTATGGTGGACCAGTTCCCGGACGGCTGCCGGTACAAGTCCGACCCGGTATTCGTGATTTTTTATTTCCTTGGGTACTCCGACAAGCATGGCGGGCAGTCCTTCATAATAAGAGATGGTGTCAGTATATTTATCGATGGATAGTGTTTCACACTTATTTATGCGGGATATGTAGTAGAATATTCTCCCACATTAGCTATAACTGGGTGATATATGCAGAATATCGTGCAATCGGCGTATAAATCACTAGACAAAATTGACCTCAAGATCCTCAGAGCGCTGCAGCGGGATGGCCGCCTGTCGAACACCGCACTGGCAAAGGAGGTAGGGCTCAGTGCAACGCCCTGTTCGGAGCGGGTGAAATCCCTTGAACGAAGAGGATTCATTGAACACTACACTGCAAAACTGAATCCTCACCTGCTGCAACTTGAACTGCTTGTATTTGTGGAAATTTCCCTGACTCGTACATCACCGGATGTTTTTGCCGATTTCCGTGATGCCGTTATCAAGCTTCCCCAAATTCTTGAATGCCACCTGGTGTCCGGTAACTTTGATTATCTGATCAAGGCACGCGTTGCAGATATGGCGGCCTACAGACAATTCCTCGGTGAGACCCTGCTGTTGCTTCCCGGGGTGAGTGAATCCAGGACCTATGTTGTGATGGAAGAACTCAAGGAAGGTCAGGCTCTGCCAATCTAGCCCCATAACTCATAACCGGGGTCGCAAGGACGATCAAAAGCCCAGTCATTTCTTGACCTGATCATATGAATGTGGATATATTTACAGTACTGTATATATATCCACTTATATGTCACGACATCGACCACCACCAGAAGAGCTCCTACCTGAAGCGCTTTCTCCTGAAAAGCTATCTCTTGAAGCGCTATCTCTTGAAGAGCTATCTCCTGAAGAGCTGTCACCCGAACAGCTTTGGCAACGTGCGGGCCTATGGCGGGCATCGAGCATCGATTGTAACTTCACAAAGGGGGTACCAACAGGGTTCAAAGTACTGGACGAACATCTGCCGGGGCACGGTTGGCCCGCAGATGGCGTCACGGAACTGTTGCATGAGCAATATGGCATCGGCGAGTTAAGGCTGCTGACCCCTGCCCTTGCCCATCTGAGCCAGGAGCAAAACCGCTGGCTATTATGGGTTTCCCCACCCTACATCCCCTATCCACCCGCCTTACTCAATGCGGGCATTGACCTGACTTCGGTCCTGATCGTTAAGCCAAAAACCACAGGGGATACCTTATGGGTTCTCGAAAAAGCACTTTCATCAAAAAGCTGCAGTGCCGTATTAGCATGGCCTGGCAATATCAATGCTAAACAGATCAGGCGCTTGCAGGTCGCAAGTAAGAAGGGCAACAGCTGGAGTATCCTGTTTCGCCCCGGGAGTGCGGCACAGCATGCTTCACCGGCCGAATTACGTATACAGCTTTTTGCCGCATCGTCTCCACACACAAGTACTTCTATCAATCTCAAAATACTTAAACGCCGCGGTGGTTGGGCGACAGGGATGATCAATTTACATTTCAGCGATAAGTTGAACCAGGTAGCCCCCGATTTTCAGGCACCCGTGACTGATTTTTGTGAACAGCCGCTTTTCAAAATAGATGGCAGGTCCAATGGGCTCAAACTCCACTGAGGTTGTTAGCAAAAAAGGCACAGGTCTCTGGTTATGCCTGTATTTCAAGCAATTGCCCGTGGAGATATTCTCCCGCGGGGGGCCAGCCGCAGGTACGCCAGTAGTTGTCACTACCCGGCAGCGCATTCTCTACAGCAACCAGGCAGCAAAAGATGCCGGTATCCGCATCGGCAGCAGCACGGATACTGCCTACACCTTGAGCAGCGAGATAGTCAGCTTCGAGCGAAATGAGGAAAAAGAGTTCTCCGCACTTTCTCATCTGGCCCAGTGGGCATACCAGTTTACGCCGGGGGTTTCCATAAAAGCGCCGCACAGCCTGGTACTCGATATCAAGGGCTGCCTGAAATTGTTTGCTGGCCTGGAAAACCTGAAGTCACAAATGCGAGAGAAATTACCTGAGCTGGGATATACAGCAAACATAGGGGTCTACTCTACTCCCCTCGCCGCACTTTGTTTTGCAGAAGGTCTTGCAGAAGGTTCTGCAGAAGCCGACAGCAGCAAGGCGTTGCAGTCACTACCCATCACTTGCCTGCGTGCTGACGAAAAGATTATTGAATCCCTGGGACAATTAGGTATCCGTGATATCGGTGGCTTGCTGGAATTGCCCATGGATGGCCTAAGCCGTCGTTACGGTGTCTTTTTTGCTGACTACCTGCAACGGCTCATTGGTGAAAAACCAGATCCGCAAAAATTTATCAGCGAAATTCCCCGTTTCTTTAGTGACATTACATTTCTTTCTGATGTCACTAACATTCAGTCGCTGATGTTTCCGGTAAAACGACTATTGTCGGAATTATGTCATTTCCTGCTGGCGCGCCAACTCTGCATCAACCAGATGACATTCAAACTGTCCCATAGAAGTCATGAACCGAAGAGCTTCAGCATCTACCTGGCTAATCCGGAAAATGACGAGGGGATGTTCCTCGCCCTGACACAACTGCAATTAGACAAGATCACAGATATGCCTGAGGTTGATAATCTCTGTCTTATTGCCAACACATTTTATCCTGCAGATTCTGTTTCTGGCGACCTGTTCCACAGCATGCATCTTCGCGAACAGGCCCACAACAAAACTGACCCGGGTCATGCCAGTCGCCTGCTTAACATGTTCCGTGCACGGCTGGGACCACAAACCTGTTTTGGTTTGTCTCTGGCAAATGATCATCGTCCCGAAAAGGCATGGAAATCTGTTCGCCTGAACCAGAAAAATTACTGGTTTCCTGACAACGAAAAAGAGGCGAACCCAAGGCCGTTGTATTTGCTCAACGTGCCACAGGAACTCAAAACGACTGACCACCTACCCTATATTGGTGGACAACTTGAGTTAATCCGGGGGCCTGAAAGAATCGATTTTGGCTGGTGGGATGGAAACGATTCTGCACGAGACTATTACATCGGCCGCCATCAATGTGGCGCACTCTATTGGGTTTTTTTTGAAGCGAGCAGCAGTAACTGGTATTTGCACGGTATTTTTTCCTGAAGGACCTGGTATTTAACCAAACTTCTTTTCCACCGATAGAGTCGAGCATGACTGAAACTCTGACCAGCGGGCCTGGCTACTGAATTGCTGTCTATTGCAGCCTTTGTAAGACGAAAAGACTAAACTTACCAGATGGGCATCCAACCGAGTGACAAAGCGAAATACCTGCGGAAAAAACAGCGCTACGACAACATGATCACGCTATTTGGGCGCAAGCCGGTATTGGAAACACTGCAGGCACCAGATACTAAAATTCACAGGCTACACCTGGCGACCTCCAATAAAGCAGCCCCAATAATAGAAAAAATCAAGGCGCTGGCAGATACCAGAAATATTGAAATCAAGTATCACGACCGGGCAAACCTTTCGCGAATATCAAAAAATGCCAGGCAAGATCAGGGTGTAGCCGCAGATATCGTTGCCCCCAATTACAAGCCTCTAAGTGACCTTTCCCCAACTCCCGGGGGTGAACTCCTGCTACTGGACAGAATTACCAATCCACAGAACCTCGGCATGATTATTCGCTCTGTTGCGGCATCCCCCATTTCTGGTCTCATTCTGCCGAAATCCGGTTGCGCCAGGATCACCCCATTGGTGGTCAAGGCGAGTGCCGGAACCCTATTCAGGGCAACGATTTATCACTGCGAGGACACAATCTCGGCTATTCGGGATCTTAAAGCCTGGGGAAGAACAATATGCGGACTGGACGCCCAGGGAGACATACCGCTAGCAGAACTCAACAACGACCAGCCAAGGGCCCTGGTGCTGGGGAACGAAACAGATGGATTATCCAGAGATGTCATAAATGCCTGCGATCAACTGGTTAATATCCCACTGGCAAACCAGGTGGAATCTCTTAATGTGGTCGCAGCGGCAACACTCGTCACCTTCCGTAGTCTTGTTTAACGTTAAGTCGATCGGGACTGGCATACGGAGCCATTTTCAATTATTGTTGCGCCAATTTCTGCTATCCCAACATCATCGAACAATAAGCTATTCATGAAATATTTTCTTGCAGTCTGTGCCCTGCTTACTATTTTCTTTCTTTCCGGTTGTGGCAGCGAAGACGGGTTTACTAACCAGCCCGCTCCCGCTGGCCTACTACAGGTCCTTAATGCGATCCCAGATTCTCCAGGATTGATCGTAAATTATGAGAACCAGAACGTGGGCTTCATCGAATTTGGCGAATCCACAGGATTCATTCAAGTTTTACCCCTGGTGACGCGGTCACTGCGCATTACCTCATTTGAAAATCGGACCGAGACCCTGCTGGTGAGCCGTGATGTCCGTATACCCGTCGATAATCTGTTGACGGCGGTCATTGCTGGCACAATGACAAGCCCCGAGCTGATACTTGTTGAGGATGTGCCTCCTGAATTTGCTGATGAAGGGACCATTTCAGAATTACGAATCATTCATGCAGCGACCTCGGTTCAGACCAGCGTTAATTTTCACCTGACTGAAAATGATGCCCCCGCTGGTGAACCAACGGTATCCGTGCCCCTAAACTCAACGACGGAACTCATCAGGTCCGAAGCATCAGAAACCTCGCGCCTGAGAGCATTTGACACGAATGGGGAGACCCTGTGGGACTCAGGCATTTTCCCGCTGGCAGCGTCAAACAGGCTCATGTTTGTATTACTGGACTATTTTGGTCCCGGTGACGGCAAGGTGCGCACTGTTTCCATGACATCGGCAATTGCGCAAAACTTCCCAAATGAAGTGATAACTAGCTCCTCCCGTTTTGCCAACATGATATCTGACCGCACTGCCGTTGATATTTACCTGGGTGGGACCCTGATGGCAGAGGATATGCTGTTTGGAGATGTTAATCAGTATCAAAACCTTGAAGCTGGTGTTTATGAGGTCACCGTCACTTCCGCCAATAATATAGAAGATGTCGTTGCTGAGACGACATTTACTGCGGCGAGTGGCCAGTTCCATTCGATTATCGCGACGGGCCTTGGTGACTCAAATTCGGTGCTGGGCACACTAGATGATCTCAGACGAGGATCAACCAGCGCGAGGATCGCCTTTACCAATACGTCACCCTCGGCTGGGAGCGTGGATCTGTATCTGCTGTCATCCGGCCAATCTGTCGATAAGCGGCGTGCTGATATTTCACCGCTGGGTTCACCCGGGAGCGGGGACGTCAGGGTAGGTGAAGGGATGTACGATCTAGTACTGACCACCGCAGGCTCCAATGCGATTGTCTTTGGCCCGGAACCGATCAGTGTCAGTAACAATGGCCTGTATCGTATCTATTTAACCGACTCCGCCGGCGGTGGAGAGCCTATACAGGCTCTTCCGGGCGATGAATTCAGTACGAATTTCTAATTCTTAGACGATCCAGGTCCAAACTTTCCAATTCATGGGACCTCCCCTATTATGCGTACTATTGATCGCGGAGTTCCTGTGGCAACACCCCTTGGAGATATCACTGTAATTGAGCTCGATAGCTGGATGGCAGCACCGAGTACGGGAGCCATTCTGGCTGACCTTGGAGCCAGGGTAATTAAAGTTGAGCCTCCCGGCGGCGACCCAATGCGATATACAAGCCGAAAAGCAAAATCTGATCGCGATTTCCAGGATTACGATTTTCAGTTTGACGTTGACAATCGTGGCAAGGAATCCATCCAGATCGACCTTAACAAACGCAGTGGAGTAGAACTGATACAGAAATTATGCACTTCAGCTGACATTTTCATGTGTAATCTGCTTAAGACCAGGCAAGAAAAATATGAGCTGGAACCCGCCAAACTGCTGAAGCTAAACCCACGGCTGGTTCATGCCACCCTTACGGGTTATGGAACGACGGGGCCAGATGCATGGCGCCCAGGCTACGATGTAACAGCTTTCTTCGGCCGCTCGGGGCTCTATGATGCTATGCGAGAAGGGGCAGACGGACTAATACCCCAGGCCAGACCCGCACAGGGCGATCACGTCACCGGACTGGCCTTTGTCAGTGCTATTCTTGCCGCCTTGCGCCTGGCTGAAAAAACAGGTGAGGGGCAAGTGGTAGAAACCTCCCTGTATGAAAGCGCAGTCTGGACTCTGGCGACCGACTACTCGGTAACTGCCGTCGACCATGAACCCGTCAGAAAGAGAGCGAGACACGAAATGCTTGCTCCTACTTCAAATCGATATCCCTGCGGGGATGGGCAATGGGTTGTTTTCAATATGCCTGAACCAAAATCCTGGCCGCCGTTCTGCATGGCGCTTGGACTGGAGCACTGGCTTGAAGATGAGCGGTTCGTTGATGCAAGTAGTCGTTACCGTCATATGGAGGAACTCACAGCGGGGGTTGATGATGCGCTCTCACGTAAAAGTCGTGATGAATGGGGTGCCATCTTTGATGAAGCAGGATT
>PBRP01000128.1 GCA_002726655.1 Gammaproteobacteria bacterium | reverse complement strand
GCAGCAGCTTATCGAGCACCGGGAAAGCCATTGAGAAGACAAATGCTCCAACCAGCGCGCCTATCAATGTGGCAAGGGCGTCCTTCTTGCCTTCAGATGTTCCCACGACACACGTCCCAGGGCAGTAGCCTGAAATCGCCCAGCCGATACCAAAGATTGCCCCACCCGCTATGACGCCCCAGATGTGTGCTGGCTTGATACTCATGTGTGCCAGCCCACCCAGATCCAGGAGGTATATGCCCAGGGTGCCCACGCCGATGGCTGTCATCATAAGTTTGATTATGGTCATATCCTTTAACAGCAGGGTACCGAGTATTCTCCTGTAACTGGATGCGCCCCCCAGGTACAAAATAGTGCCAAATGCGCAGCCGATTAGAAAACCAGTCAACAGGGTTATCATGACTTATCTCCCTGATTTCGATAGATGAACTTGGCAGCGACGATGGCGACAGCGAAAGTTGTCACACCAAATATGAAGGAACTGACCGCCAGTTGTGAAATTCCGCTAATCATATGGCCACTGGTACAACCACCTGCCAGCCTGGCGCCAAACAACAGTAACAGGCCGCCGGTAAATGCAGCGCTGTAGCGCTTGACTTCAGATGGTCCAAATTCAGCCTGCCACATTGGTGGTATGGACCCCTTATCTATTTCGGGCTGCTTGTCACGAAATATCCTTGCCGTAATACCACCGCCAATTAGCATACCGAATACCAGCATCCAACCGTAGCCAATGCCCCAGTCAGACTTGGTACCGTATTTAGCAAGGTACTTGTTTTGTTCAGCAGCCTCAGGCGCAATCTGGTGCATGACGACGGCGTCGGTCACCACAAACTGGGTCGACACCCCAAGCGGTTTTACCAGGAAAGTTGCGAGGGTTAAAAGTAATCCCAGGGCGACGCCTGCGGCTTTCCAGGAGATAATGGGTTCATCATTCATCTGTTTGATTTCCTTTTGTTGACCAGGGGTAATTTAGCATTTTACTATATTAAGTTAAACTCATATGCGAAATTTAGACTGTTCCTAGTCTGAGGATATAAATATTTATATATCAATATGTTAGCGAGACTATAGCGAAAATGGTTTACCTTATACCAATGTTGCGGCCTGGATTGAATCTTTTGAAATGCGAATAATCTGTTCACTGGCCCTGCTGTGGATTAGTCACTCATTTGCAGGACCTATCGAGACTGCCAACGATCTTGCTGCCGAGAGTGCACTGGCAGTAAGTGAAGGTAAAGTTTATCTGCTCTATGTTTCTCGAATTGCATGCCCGTATTGCACGCGGCTGGAGAAGAACGTTCTTTTTCCCATGCTCAGAAATGATGACTACCGGCCCCTGGTTGATCTACATGAACTTGCCTGGGAGAGCAATGATGTTATCGATTTTGATCGACAGGCACGGAGTGCCGCTGAGATCATTGCTCGATACAAGATTATGGGCACACCGACGCTACTCTTTCTAGATGGACAGGGGAATGAATTGACGGATCGAATTAGCGGTTATCATTCTGAAGACTTCTATTGGTATTACTTTGACAAGGCGATTGGGGTAGCCAGGGGTGAATTGGATGGGAATTAGCCGATCCACCTGCCAGTGAAGCGTGATATGGCGCCATGATGAAGGGTTTCGATCGACGTGCTTATGCTTAGATCCAAGTCTTTCTTGTACCTAATTAGTCGTCCTTGTACATTACGGGTATCAGTTAACTAAGGAGGTCCCTCCATGCCACTAATTGACGTACTATTTCCGCTGGGGATTGAGCATTACCTGGTGGGTGGAATTTTTATTGGCCTGGGCGTTAGCTTCCTGTTTATATCCACGGGGCTTATTGGTGGCATGAGCAGCTTTTTTACCACTAGCCTGTCCTTTGTCTCCAGTTGGAGCTACTTCAACCAGGCAGACTTCATTTCCAGTAGAAACTGGCGCCTGGTTTACGCCGCCGGTCTCGTCATTGGTGCAGCATTCTGGTGCTTTTTCTTCGGCGAGTCCTTTCAGACATCCGTGAGCTGGTGGCAGCTTAGCCTGGGTGGATTCATAGCTGGGTTTGGCGCAAGACTCTCGAACGGCTGCACTTCAGGTCATGGGATCTGTGGTCTCGCATCTTTACAGCTTCCGTCACTGTTGGCGGTGATTATATTTCTGTCTTCAGCCATGGTCTCTGCTGCCATTGTCAAGTCGTTGGGAGGTGTATAATGAAAATATCCTCTCTGGTCTGTGTGCTGATTGCCGGTATGTTGTTTGGCTTTGGGTTGTCCTATGCCTCAATGATCAGCCCTGAGGTTGTTCTTTCTTTCCTGCGTTTCGAAGATTTCGGACTGCTTTGGGTGTTGGGTGCCGCATCCTTCGTCACCTTTCTTACCTACCAGCTAGTGCCCAGGGTGATGAGTAAACCGCTTCTGGAATCAGTGTTTGGTGTGCACCCCTCAGAGATGAGTCGAGATACGTTAGTGGGTGCTGCGCTCTTCGGGATTGGCTGGGGTATATGTGGAGTCTGTCCCGGCCCGGCCATAGCTGGCCTTGGTGCCGGCAACTGGCCGCTGGCGATCACCTTGGCTTCGGTGTTTGCAGGTGCCTTTGTTCAGGGTCGTGTCAGGGATGTATCCTTGGCGGGGGAAGACTAATAAAGGGCACGGCTAATAAAGGGGAAGGTCAATAAAAAAGCCCCGCTGTTATGCGGGGCTTCCGGTTTTCACGTGTCTTCCGAGTCTGTACTTCACAACTCCAAGCACCCTTAAAGAGTTTTTGACCTTGGCGTTTTTCGTACGTTGGCAGATTTAGATGTCCGCCTTATTAAGGGCTTACTAGACCCTTAAAATCAATATACTCTCCTGCCGGCAGGTTGTTAAAGAACGAATTTTTCTCAACAAAATCTCTTTAGAGTTTCCGGTGATAAAGAGCCTGCTACTGGTTTTGTGTCTGTTGGTTTTGGCGGTCTTTCTCATTTGCCAGTACCTGCTGCACCATTGGCCTGCAGGTGGCTATTGCTTTCCTTAATGCAAGCCTTAATACAAGATCCGGGGCAGTGCGAGGTACCTGTTCGGTGGTTCTGTGTTGAAGTGACAGGGAGTTCATCATTGCTCCAGGGCCTATTGGTGAGGAAATTATACAGTCTAGGGGTAATGAATATCACATGAGTCCGTCTGCCACCTGTAGCTCTGGGTGTAGTATGGGTTTTGTGCTTTCGCCACGTACATTTCATGTAATGACGCTACGTGCCAGGCGGAAAGGCTGCGCCTAATAGGTGCGTTTCCCCGGTGGCTACATGACTGGCGCAAAACGTTGATCTCATTTGGCTGAGAGAATATTATCAGCCGATTAGCGGACCATGCTGTTTGGAAAATATTGACTTACGATCAGGGCGTGAATAATGGGTGATATCGTAGATCTTCTGATTCTTCCAGTTGTTAAGGATGGAGAGGATTTAGATGAAGTAAAGCAAAAGCTGGCAAAAACACTCAGTGTGGATATCGAAAAAGTTGATTCCTGGTTCGAAAGTGAAGTGCCTACTGCAATTCTGCAGAAAGTAGATGAGGAAGTGGCGGACAGGTACCTAGTAGCCATCGCCAAATGTGGTGCGGAATGTAAGTCAGTTCCAACCGGAGATAAAGGTCTCTCCCTCGTAGCAAAGACCAAGACCAAGAATACGACCCTATTTATCTGCCCTTCCTGTGAATATGACGAGGAAGTCCCTATCGGCACGGATGTAGAGCAGTGCCCAAAGTGTGGCCTTGTTCTTGCCAAGTGGGAAGAACGCATGGCGGAGGAGGCGGAAAAGGAAAAAATCCGTCGTCGTCTGCGGCGGCAAGCGAAGAAATACAGGAAATTGCACCAGTGCTCGAGTCAGCTGTGCAATTGTAGCAGACCGGAAACGAACAGGTCGCCACTGAAATTGCCGATGTGACACAGGATATGAGGGGACAGGGAAATGAAACCCGGGCTGCCGTGGTTCAGGCTGCGCAGCAGATGATGAAGGGTGCTGATCCCGAAAAATTTATCGCCATGGCGGCAAAAATGCCATCGGTTGGAGCTTTTGCAAAACCCCTGCCTGGTGAACCTGGACCCGCGCCAGTTAACATCGACACCATTGGTGGCATTAGTGGTTTGACGGGGACTTCGAATTTTGACCCGAAAGAGTTGGCCGGTATGGCTTCTTCGTTGCCTGAAAGCGGGCATGAGGGGTTACTTCAGGTATTGGCTGAAAAGCGGATGAAAACTGATCCTCTGAACCCTGATGGGCCGCAGATAATTGTTGAAGCAATCGATGAACTGGATGGGTCGAAGATTGTCGATATTATGAATACGCTAGCCCATGATCATGAATGGGATCAGTTTCTGACATCCCAAACAAGGCGCTATCTTGATGATCAGGATTATGACAAGGCTTCAGAATTGTCGAATAGAATCAAGAATCCCATACTAAAAATTAGAGTGCTGGGCGAGATCATGGGTGACCACCTGTTGGATGGGAATCCGATTCCCATCAAGTTGCTGATGGCCCGGGTCCGCATGGAACTCGACAAAATTAAAGATCCTGATATCCATGCGAGTACATTGATCGCACTTGGTGGAGCCCTGTCCGTTGCTGGCAGTAAGACAGAGCCTGCAAGCTCCCCTGGCCAGGGTTGAGACGATGATTGCTGACACTTCAAGTTTATCAGAAAAGGCTGTCCTTCAAGCGCGGTTGGCCGTGGCGTTTATGGAGATGGGGAACAAGGCGAAAGCGCGACTGAATTTTGGATTTGCCTCCAGGACTGCCGGGCAGATCACTGAACCGGCGGACCGGATATCCGTGTTTACTAGAATAGCCCTGCGCTATTTTGATGCACGGAATACGACCCTCGCCAACGAGATACTGGCGGAGGCAGAAGTACTGGCCGCGACCCAACTGGAGCCTCAGCTGCGGGCGAGAGTCTTTGGTGAAATTGCCATGGCACGCGGCTATATGGGTGACTTTGTCGGCGCGAATCTGGCCATCAATAATGGCGGAAAAGAAGCGGGCAGGCAGCAGTTGGTGGCCAAGCTGGCTGAAGTGCTGATTGTAGATAACAGGTTCTTCGAAGCAATGGGGATTATGGAATCCCTTGAAGACCATGTGCAGTTTACACAAATGCAATTGCGGATTTTCGCCAATTTTATTTACTCGAGCCGTGTCGATGAGGTGAAGCAGCGTCTGGGTAGCGCCATCTCAAGAGCCAGGCAGATAAATGAGCCCAGTGAGCGTGGATTACTGCTGAGTCAACTTGCCCGCATTGCTGCGCGCGTTGGAGAAGATGCGCACAGCGAAGTACTGTTTAAAGAAGCGCTTGAGAATTCCGATGTACTTGAAGGCCGGAAATCTCAATTGAATCGTGGACTGGTAGCACTCGATCGGGCCAGATTGCTTCACTTTAGACAGAGTCAGGATACCCTGGAATTTGTGACCGATATCGTCGTTCGGGATCCCATTGGTAATGAAATTGCGGCGACTGAACGAACTGCGAAAACATTGTTGCCTGAATCGCTCCTTGAGAAAGAAGAAGAGGACTAGCCCGGACCATCCTAAATTCCGATCCCTTCATGAATTGTCCGGGCCAGCCCTGTCCACCTAATTATTCCCATCCCTGAATGACTTATCCTGACCAGATAACTAGTCTGCAAAGCAGGCGGACATCAGAAATAGAATCTGATGCTTGCGTAGATCACATCGGGATTGGTGCCATATTCTGAACCCAGTAGTGGTACGCCAGGTACGAGTATCGTAATTTCATCACCAAAGAAATGGTAGAAACCAAAGTCCATGTAGAAATCCTCCAGCACATTGTATTCAGCGGACAATGAAACGAAGGCTGAATCATCTCCCAAGTTGTAGATTGCCTGTGTTGATAGAATCCACAAGGGTGAAAGCTGAAGGGAGAAGGAAGGCATTAGGTAGTCTTTGCCAAGGAGAAACACGCCGCCACTCTGATAGGGCAGGGTCGCCAGCAAGGACAGGTATTCACTTGGGTCATCTGACCCGGCGCCATTGTGATGGTATTCGATCATGGCAAAGGAATTTTCAGTGAATGCATAGTCGAGTCCAATGGATGTGCGCAGGTAGTCCGTGTCACCGTTTACGCGGGCAAGCTCGAACCAGAACCCAAAATCTCCGATGGCTGTTTGAATTCCTGCACCAACTAGGGTCTGTTCGGCAAAGCGTGTGAAGGCGAACTGCAAATCCTTGCCTTGCACATTACTCCTTAGTTGCAGGAAGGCAGCTGAATTTTCAGTCTTGCCGTCTTCTCCCAGGACGAATCCCATATCGAACTCACCAAGATCTCCCAATGGCGCCTGGTAACGGATTGCATCAACTCCAGTTCGATATTCCTGGTTGAATGTTTGTACGTTGAACGGCAGGAATATGTCTGTTGGGTTAATAATCCTGGCTGATCCAAACGAAATAGCCTGCCTGCCGATCGTCAGGTCACCGCGAGAAAACTGCCACTGTACATTGAATCGGTCCAGATTCTGGTATACCTGATTTTTGTCGGATCTGTCCGAGAGACTGGTCTGCAGGTCTGTTAGTCGATAGCTGTCGCTGACAGCTGCGAAAGTCGGGCTATCGACTGGCTGTTGCCGGGAGAGCATGACAGGGCTGATTTCGTAGTGGACCTGCCAGATTGCTTTACCAAATTTCTCCCACATGAGGCGAACGCTGTTCTGAGACTGGTAGGTCTCCTGTAGGGATAGTGCGGTCGTATTTATCCCGTCCTGGGCAACGGCAAAGGACTTTATATAGCCTGCAAATTTTGACTCAGCGAAAGCGTTGAACGCTGCTGTTAGCAGGTACAAGCTGAGAATCAGGTTTCTAGTCACGCCTGTTTGCGTTCATCTAGCTCGATCTCGCCATCGTGTAGATGGATCAGTCGAGTGGCACGGTCCATAATTTTTTCATCGTGGGTTGAAAAAATGAAAGTCATATTTTTAGTTTGATTGAGCTCACGCATTACTTCCAGCAGGCTGATGCCTGTTTTTGAATCTAGATTTGCGGTGGGCTCATCTGCCAGGATGATGTCCGGTTTTGACGCCATCGCACGGGCTACTGCGACTCTTTGCTGCTGCCCTCCGGATAACTGTGCAGGCCGGCGATCACCAAGATCATCAAGACCAACCATGTGCAGCATCTCTCGAACCTGTTCTGCTCTTGTCCTTGCGGGGACCCCCTGCAACAGCATGATGTATTCGATATTTTCTGCCGCGGAGAGTACAGGGATGAGGTTGTAGGACTGGAAGATAAAACCGATGTGGTCACGCCTGAAATCTGACAACTCGGTGCCAGTCATGTCGGCAATATTAACATCCGACAGTTCGATGATGCCGCTATCAGGGTTGTCCAGCCCCCCAATCAAGTGCAGCAATGTCGTTTTACCGGATCCCGATGGTCCAATGATTGCTGTGAACTCACCTTCTTCAATTGAAATCGAAACGTCCTGCAGTGCATTGACCCGGGTTTCATCATTGCCAAAGAATCGGCATAAATTTTTAGTTTCAATCACACTGGTCATTGTATTTCCTGGATTGATTTTACTAGAGTGAGCGTTGTAGAGCCGCTGAGGGAACAATTCGGGCAGCGAATATTGCAGGGTAAAGGGCTGCAATAACTGTCAGCAGAATCACATATATTGGGAATTTGATAAATTGCTCCAGTGCCAGTTTGGTATTCAGGTTTCCATCGAGGACTACGCCCGATACCTCCATCCTGCCCATAGGTATTCCATTTTCTGCATAGTAGGTACCTAGACCATAGCCAAAAATGGCGCCGAAGAAGCAACTGATCACACCAAGGAAAAGAGCTTCAGACAAAACCAGCAGTATGATCTGTCGTGGCGTGGTTCCTATGGCTTTGGCAACGCCAAATTCGTAGATACGTTCATAAATTGACATGAACATCGAGTTGACTACACCCAGAGAGGCAAGCAGGAAGAGGATCATGCCAACGATCAGGGTCGTGTAGTTCATCATCTCCAGCATTGCGCCGAGGGCCGGGTCGAAATCCAGCCACCCCAGTGCCTCAGTTTTTTCATCGTTGAGTGACTGGTACAGCGTGAGTTCGCGGTTCTTTGCGTCCCCGGCAAGCTTGAAGCGTATGGCGATCTGGTGAATTTTGCCTTCCATCGCAAGTAATTGCTGCGCCTTGTGCAGGTTGATGAAAACGATGTTTTCATCAAGTTCCCGCGGACCAAACTCGAATATGCCGGTAACACGAAATAGCTCCTGTGCAATTTCTCCACTGTCTACCTCGGCAGCCGTAACTACTATCCTGTCTCCCAGTTCCACTTCCAGAAGCTCTGCCATGGGCTTGCCGACAAGTATTTCCCGGTCATCGCCATCCAGGTATTTCCCTTCGATAATGGCCGCTTTTATTTTGCTGACGCCTGTTTCTCTAACCGCATCGACGCCGTATACGAGGCCACCCGAAGCGTTGTAGCTTGATGCAAACATTCCCCCTGCCATCACCCTTGGGGCGTATTGGGCCACGGTGCTGTCTCGGTCGATGATGTCGTATATGGAATCCGGGTCTTGGAGGTAGAGATCCACGTCGAGATTTTCGAGGAACCCCTTCCTATGGACCTGGGCCTCCCCGGCCAGCGTATGAGTGATACTGCCGATCATTACATCGACCATACCCAGGACTATTCCGTCGGTGAGTATGAGGGCTGCCAGTGAAAAGCCTATTAAAATACAGGTCAGGACCGTTCGCCTGGTATTTCTAAACAGGTTTCTCCAGGCAAGTTTGATTGTCAACATCTTGTGGGCGGCCCGTACTGCAACTGATTTAGTATGGTGGAGGATTTTCTCACTTTAGTGACTTCCCAATGCATCGCGGGGCAGAATATGAGCGGCCCGCAGTCCAGGGGGAATGCTGACCACTGCGGAGAACATAAAAATCAGCCACATGGGCGTTGTGAAAACGTACCAGGAGAATTCACCCTTCATGTATTGAAATTCGATACCACTCATATCAATTGGCTCAGGCAGTAACAAGCCAACATAGGTGAACCAGGTGATCAGTGGAATACTAAGAACGACACCGATACCGACGCTTATGCCAGCAAGAAGCATTGTCTCCAGGAAAATCATCTTGATGATTTCCAGCGGCCTGCTGCCGATAGCCCTCAGAACGCCAAACTCCCTGGTGCGCTCAAGAACTGACATCAGTACCGTATTCAGGACGCCGACAAATACAATGAAGATGACGATCCCAAGGGTAAATTCGTTACCCTGTTTATCGGCCTGCATGGTTCGATAGAAGGTTTCTTCTACTTTCTGCCATGGTGAAACAACCAGTTCCGGCATTTCATCCTGTAGAATTGCAGCAACGGCTTCATTGTCATCTTTATTTTCAACGATGATGGCGTACTCATGCACGTCTGACCCCAGACTCAGGAACATCTGTGCCGCACCGAGGGGCAGGTACACGCCCAGCCGATCGTAGGATGTCCGGTTACCTACCACAGCGCCTATGATGAAGATGTCGTTTGCAATGGAGCCATCAGCACCCTGTGAAATCAGGACTATCTCATCACCAATATCAAGCTGCAGCGTGTCAGCAACTCCCTGGCCTATCATGGCTTTGAAATAGCCGTCGCTATCTGGGTTCGCATCGAAGTACTCACCTGTCTTAACTTTCTGCGCCAGGCGTGACGTTGTAGGTTCCTGTTCCACGTCAACCCCAATAACGCGCACGGGGGATGTTTTTTTACCCGCATAGGCTAGTGCGGGTGAGAAGACTCGAGGAGAAAAGTTGCTCACCTGCTCATTGCTGGCAAGAATAGTTTCCAATGCTTTCCGGTTATTGATGGTCTTATAGATTTTCGGTTTTCGCAGGTAGTTGTCCTTGTGGATCTGGATGTGCCCGGTGTGATCGAGAGTGAACATGTCGATGATATTTCCGTAACTTCCTTCTACCAGCGAGAAGGACCAGGCACATAAAATGTATCCGCCCGTCATGCTGAGTCCGGTGAGCAGGGATCTGCGTTTCTGGCGCAGTATGTTTCGGAACGCAATTTTAAGAATGAGCATCTGTTCTTTCCGGTAATTGTTCCGCTAAAAACGGCTCTTAAGATTTCGCAGGGAAAATGTCTGTTGGTTCACTCCAGGCGGGTTAAATACCAGCTCATCGTAGATAATCGATGTACGGTAGCCTTCCTTTCTAAGTGGTACCATTTCCATAACCGAGGGCATCAGCTTACCGTCAAACTCCTTGGGCTGCTTGAACTCCAGGCGGCGAATCATTTCACCTTCATCATCGAAGAAAATCTCTGCCATCGGTAATAGTGGAGACTTGCTGACAATATATTCGATCTTGCCCCACACAGTTACAGTTTGCTCCTTGGGAGTAAGGGTTACTTGATACTGATCCTCCGTTTCCGTCAGCGAAAGATTGTAGGCGTCAATCAGTGTGGTCTCCTTGACCAGGTCATCATTGGTGAAGTCACTGCCCATCCATGAGCCCATCATCATGGAAGGTGGCACCTTGATTACCTTGTTGATCTTGGGAAAGTAGTTCCACATTTCCTGATCGCGTTTCAGGGTGGCGATGCCGCGGTCTTTCTTGGGTGACAGGAAACGGAAGAATGCGAACTCCTGGCCCAGGCTTTGTCCCTCCATCTTCAGCAATCGCTCATACTGGGGCGTTTTAACTTTCATGGTGATGATTGAACTGCTGGAATCACCGCGGTAAAGCTGCTCCATTTCTTTGATTACCTGCCGGGCCCTGGCTTCATTATCAGGCTCTTTATTAAGAACCGCTGAAGGCTCTTTATGTAGGGCAGCTGAGGGCTCGTTATTTAGAGCCGCTGAAGGCTCCTTATTTAGAACCGCTG
>PBRP01000127.1 GCA_002726655.1 Gammaproteobacteria bacterium | reverse complement strand
CTGACCCCTGAACCCGCTAATCAGCAGATTATCCGAGACCTCTGCCATTTCTGCCCCAGTACCAGGAAGAACTGTCCAGGCTCTAAAGGAGGATGTGTGCAGTATTGGCAGGAGTTGCTCAGGCATCATGGTGCGCATAACTTCACGCAACATGTCGGTTGACTGGCTACGAACAATATCCAGGCGATTTGCCAACATTGTCGCTATGGTGCTCTTGCCACAACCAGAGGTGCCACCGAGCAGAATAATCAGCGGCCTGTCGTCATTAACAAAATCTCGCCATACCAGCCATCGTTTGGCGACATCTTCTCCGAGTTCACTCGACTGGCGCAGGTACCTGTAAGTTAGCCTGCCGAGGTGCCTTGAGGTAATAACTTCAATGCGCCGATCAACCAGGTGTTTGTATACGGTGGCTACAATTTCCATTGCCTCGGCACTGGTAAGAGCGATAGTTTCAAGACCCTGTTGATATTCGAACCTGGAAAAAGGTATCAGCTGCCCATCACGTTGTTCTACCTGGATAGTCAAACTTTCTTTCAGTTTCTTATAGCGCTCGGCTACTTCGCTTCCCTCCCGACTCTGTAGCAGGTTGACAACCCGCCGGCGCAACTCATCAGACGCAATCACCTCTATGCCTTCCAGCTCATGGCGGATATCCGTTGCGATTTCAAAGGCAGCATCGAATGACAGCCCTGCCTCCTGCAAAGAGTGAATCAGAATGCCACGCAAAAGTGGAACTCTTGTATTTTCCTCCGGATCTTCAACTAAAATCTTTGCCATTTAATATCACTCCCGTGAGTGATCTCCGACCCTGGTCTGCGGTTAACAGATTAGACTAGCGGTTCACAAGAATTTAAGATACGTGTCCCTTTAGCATGGGGCGATGCTCGTTAACAATCTGAATGAGCGGGACGCGCCTCTACTCATTAAGAATTAAGGGAAGATCAAGGCCGTGACGCAGGTATCATCAGGCATTTTCACCCCGTTCATAGAGTTCTTTTGCAGGACCCACTACCAGAGAATTTGGTTCGGTGGCGACTTTGTGATCTTTTCCTGTGTAGTCCAGGTTATACAAAAAGTGACGGATACAATTGAGTCGCCCGCGTTTCTTGTCGTCAGAGCGGATCATCGTCCAGGGCGCATCTCTGGTATCAGTGTAGAAAATCATCGCATCTTTTGCCTTGCTGTAATCGCTCCAGCGTGACATCGACTCCCTGTCAACAGGACTGAGTTTCCACTGTTTCAGCGGATCGGTCTGGCGGGCTATAAGTCGGCAAAACTGTTCCTCACGACTTACTGAAAACCAGTATTTGAATAACCGGATCCCACTATTAATCAACATGCGCTCCAGCTCAGGCGTCTGCCTGAGAAACTCCAGGTACTCCTCATCAGAGCAGAAGCCCATTACTTTCTCAACACCGGCCCGGTTGTACCAGGAACGATCGAACAAGATTATTTCACCCCTGCTCGGCAGGTGTTGAATATATCGCTGGAAGTACCATTCATTTTGTTCGCGATCACTGGGTTTTTCCAAGGCAACAATTTTTGCCCCACGAGGGTTAAGATGCTCCATGAAACGCTTGATGGTTCCACCTTTACCTGCCGCATCTCTGCCTTCAAAAATGATGACTATGCGTTCCCCGCTTTGTTTCGCCCACTCCTGCACTTTGAGCAGTTCCACCTGCAACAGTACTTTATGCTGCTCATATTTCTCATTGGAGATCTTCTCTTTAAAGGGGTATCCGCCATCTGCGTTCCATTTAATCTTTTTGTTCTTTGCATCAAGATCAAAAATGATTTCTCCAGAATATTCCTTTCGCCCCTTACTGATAGCGGCTTCATCTACCTCCAGGGTAGATTCTTTAGCTGTTTTTGCCGCTGACGCTTTCTTTCTGGCCATGTCAACTCTCCCTATTGAAATGTCGGGTTGTGTAAGATTTTACTAGCAACCTTTCATCTAGTGCAAATATCTGGGATGCTCATAGTGCAGGCTATTTCTGACTCTGGTATTACATTGTTGGGCAGCTGGCTGATCTACACAGGGGATATGCACTGTCTTATGCTGGTCAAGCTGGATACGAAAACCGTATTTCTCAGTCTGGGATCCGGCGCTCTATTCACGCCACTGTGAATACGGATTCGCCGTCAGGTTGGCATTGTAGTAGCGGGGGTCACCAGTAACTTCTTCTCCAACCCAATCAGGCATGTGAACCGCCTGATTTTCGTCTTCAAGTTCTACTTCCGCAATATTCAGTCCTGCATTGTCCCCTTTGAATTCATCAATCTCCCAGACCATGTCCTGGTATTCAACCCGGTATCGTGTTTTTTCAATCAGGGGATGCTCGCATAGATTGTCCAGCATTTCGCTGGCCTCACCAGCTGGTATCTCATACTCGTACTCTGCTCGCCTCGCGCCAACGGGGATTCCCTTAATAGTGAGAAAACCTTGATCATTGATAAGTCTGATACGCACAGTACGCTCCGATACGGTGGAAAGGTATCCCTGTCGATACAGGGTTCCGGAACCCTCGACACGCCAGCTATCATTTTTGAGCAGAAATTTCCTTTCTATTTCCTGGGGCACTACTAGGTCTCCCAGACCTTCTCATCTGGCCGTGGAGGAAAAGCTTTCATCAATTGCTCGACAACATGATCGAGTGCCGCACGCACAGTATCCGCGACGTGCAGATTTTCAATAATAGGTATTCCGACCTTATCCGCCTCATCAAGCAACCAGGATTGTAATTCCCAGATGTTGTCGAAATTTTCCAGGTTGTGCGCAACCTGCTGTTTATTTCCCTCTGGCAAACGCCTCTTAAGCTGGGCTCGAAGCATTCCCTTTTTCATGTTTGCCAGCATCATAGGAACGACAACCGCCTCTCCCTTTTGAACTTTAACATTCATTTCTGACGGAACCACATGTGTCCCCTCCAGGATAAGGTCGTACCTTTCTTCAATGGCACTGCCGATGGTCGATTCCATCGCCGGCCTCATGGCTGCAAACTGTGACTGGAAACCTGTAATCACTGAATTCTTAGTTTCTTGTCGTACACCGTCAATTGAAGTGGGCACGCCCTGCCATGCATCGAAACTCGAATAGGCCAGGCTTGGTACCATCTGCGGGGACAAGTAGTTGCGTATAATCTCACGCATCAGCCCTGTGGACTGATGATGAGTAATGTTCAGCCGATAAGCCAGGTCTGATGATACTGTGCCCTTGCCAATCCCGCTGGTACCACCGATTAATATAATCAGGGGAATATCACTGTTTTCAAACTGACGCCAGGACAGGTACCGGTCTGCCACCTGATGCGTACAGTGTCTACGTAAGCATTTGTATATGTACTTGCGCAGGGTCAGGTGGTCAACTTCACGAAGACCTTTACTCCTCATGTTCTCCAAAACCATCCGTGCACCAAACAGCGCGACTTCTGGAGCGATAGCGCAGGTCTCGAGAGAGTGGGCAAGCATGCCAACAGAGAAGGGGGCATCACGTGTGCGAGTATGTACGATGAGATCAGGCTCAACTTGATAGCCTTTTTCATACTGCTCGCGTTGCTTGCTGCCGTAACGTTCATCGAGTAATTCGCCTACCCTGGCCCTTAATTCAGTGCTGGTCGTCTGCCGCTTCTCCTGAAGTTCATCTCGCAGCACCTGAGCCAGTTCCAGAGCATCATCAAAGGTCAGACCCGCTTGTACCAGGGAGTGCACGAGAACCCCCCGCAGGAAGGGGGAACGTTCATTCTCCGGCTTTCTCACTACCGTTAACTTTGGCATACCTTCATCATAGGGTTGTCGTGTGAGCGATGCAAAAAATTGCCAATCATTTTTCAGCCACCAGGTAGCAAATCCAAACAGGATCAGCATCCCCTTCGGTAGCCGGCGAATAAACGTCGATTCCTTCTCCAGTCTTCGGATCAGTCTCTTCCCAGTAAACTGTAATTCTGGAAAAACCTGCCGCATCAAGAAGTTCCTGCAACTCGGGCAAGGTCCAAAGTCGCCAGTCATAAGTGAATGCTTTCTTTAACCTTGACCCATCAGGAAAACTGAAGTGAATATGACAACGCATACTGCCATCAATGGGATTGTAGCGTGCATGCTCCCAGGTATAGCTAAAACCCTTGTACTTACGTTTGTCCTTGAATTCCAGGTATGCATCAGAGCCACCGAAAACGTCCATGAAAAAAATGCCGTCTTTGACCAGCGCCTTACGCACGCCACGAAAGTAATCCCGCAGTTTCTTTCGAGTCATAAAAATCTGGTAGCTGAAATTCATGGCCAGAATCACGTCTGCGGGCGGTTCGATTTTTACACTACATACATCATCCTGAACCAGGCTGACACGTAACCTCTCTTGGGCTTTCAGACGAGAAAGGTTGTGTTTTCGCCCCCACGAAAGTACCTGCGGGTCTATATCCACGCCCACGGCAAAATTACCCTTGCCGTGCCTGACCCATTCGCAACACATACTGGCGGTACCACAAAAATCCTCACGCAGATAAGAAGGGCGTCGCGCACGCAGTTTGCGAAAGGTCTTATTAATGAACTTATATTCAAATGCAACATTCTGCACAGACCGTTCATAGAGAGTATGGCGATCTGCTCGGTCCGCCATGGTTTTTTTCCTGCGGGACTTCTTACCTTTCCTATTCTTGACCGCTGCTTTTCCTGCACTCATATCACACGATTATGACAGATTGATTAGAATTGCAAAATACAGCACATACTCGATGGTCTAAAACAGCATCTAATATCACGCAGATGCTACCAATCAGGCACTCCCGTCAAATGAAGGTAAAAAACTGGCAAAATACTGGAAAAAGTTAACATTTGTTTGATCCTGGTCCTATGAGCCGCAAATACAAGCTGATATCTTTACGCTTCCGGCCAGTGGAGACAATGGAAATGACCAAGCCAGCTGAAATCAAAAGCCATTCTACGGTGGAGAATCCACAAAATGGCAGTGAGCCAGAGACAACCAGGAACCCGGCGTCGAAGGTGGAAACAAAAAAATTACAAACAGCCCGCACCAAACCAACTGCGGCTATCGACCTGGACGATCCTGCACTTTACCTCAACCGCGAGCTGACCTGGCTTGAATTCAACAGCCGTGTACTGCACATGGCATCGAAGACTGATATTCCACTGCTTGAGCGGGTCAAGTTTCTCGCCATCGTGAGTAACAACCTCGATGAATTTTTCATGAAGCGTATTGGTGGCCTTAAACAGCAGATCGCCGCCGGCATCCGCTCCCCTTCCATCGACGGTCTGACACCTCAGGAACAACTAGCGGAATGCCTGTCCATCGTACGGAATACACACCAGAGGCAGAACCAGATTTTTGCGGAAGTGGATGAGTTACTGAAAGTTGAGGGAATACAGTTCGTTAACTATGTCGACCTCAACAAGGAAGGAAAAACCGCCTTGCGCGAGCAGTTTGTTTCCAACATTTTTCCATTGCTGACGCCGCTTGCCATGGATCCGGGACATCCATTTCCATTTATTTCCAATCTTGCCCTGAACCTACTGATTTCGTTGCGCTATCCGGGCGGCAGTACCAGTCACTATGCACGCATTAAGCTGCCCAAAGTAAAGGGAATTACACCAAGGTTCGTGCGCGTCAAAGACAGTACTGTCTTTGTGAAGCTCGAGGATATTGTGAGCAACAATCTGGATCTACTATTCCCCGGCATGGAGATCGTATCCTGCGCAACCTTTCGGGTTACCAGAAACGCCATTATGGAACTCGAGGAAGAGGAGGCGGATGACCTTTTGGCAATGATTGAAACGGAACTGCGGGATCGTCATTTTGCGCCTATTGTCCGCCTGCAGGTCGACGAGAGTATGGATATTGTCCACCAGGGTATGCTGGCCGCTGAACTGGGTCTCGATGAGGAATCCGATGTCTTCAGGGTTGAGTCCATGATGGCTATGGGTGATCTGTTTGAGATTGTCGGCCTGGATTTCCCAGAGCTGCATGATGCACCACACAAGCCCGTTGACCATACACGACTGGCTCAGGACCCTCAGAATATATTCCACATCATCAGGGACCGTGGTGCCATGCTGCTGCAACACCCCTATGAATCCTTTCGAACCAGTGTGGAACGTTTTCTGAGTACTGCAAGCGAGGACCCCAAGGTACTGGCAATCAAAATGACCCTGTATCGAACCTCCCAGGACAGCGCCATTGTTGAAGCATTAGTCAATGCCGCACGAAATGGCAAACAGGTCGCGGTCCTTGTAGAACTCAAGGCTCGGTTTGATGAAGCAGCCAATATCGGTTGGGCACGGCGCTTGGAGCAAGCTGGCATCCATGTAACTTACGGCGTTGTCGGCCTCAAGACGCACAGCAAAGTTATTCTCGTGGTTCGTAATGATTTCAATGGTCTTCGACGCTATGCACATATAGGTACGGGCAACTATCATGCCGGCACTGCACACATGTACTGCGACCTTGGCATGCTGACCTGCGATGGAGACATTACCCAGGATCTGACCGAACTGTTCAATTACCTGACCGGTTATTCACCGCCCCCAAGATATCGCAAAATACTGACATCCCCTTACACCTTGAAACAGGCGCTGATTGACAGGATCGATCGTGAAATCCAGCACCATTCACCTGAATCACCTGGCTTGATCCAGCTCAAGATGAATGCCCTTGAAGATGTGGACATCACGAGAGCCCTTTATCGAGCTTCCCAGGCGGGTGTCAAGGTAGACCTGATCGTCCGTGATACCTGCCGCCTGCGGCCCGGGCTTGCCGGCATCACCGAAAATACCCGTGTAATCAGTATCGTTGGACGCTTCCTGGAACACACCCGCATCTACTACTTCCAAAACCGTGGTGAAGAGGAATATTTCATAGGCTCTGCCGACCTCATGAAACGCAACCTTGAAAGCCGAGTGGAAGTTGTAACACCTGTGGAGGACCCAAAGTTAAGACAGGAACTGCGTCTGATCATTGATGTCCAGTTAACGAATCGCAAGTACGCCTGGGAAATGCAACAGGATGGCAGCTATATCGAATACCAGGAAACCAGTGGCGAGGCATCACTCAGTTCCCAGGAAACCTTTATCGAGCAGGCAGAAAAACGTGTGCAGGCTGCAGCCAAACATGGGCGAACCAAATTGCGCAAACAGCTCCTCAAGTATTTCCACAACCGTCTAAAACAAGAAAGCTAACTGGGCAAGAGCAATTCCGACATAGCTGATAAAGGAGTATGGGATATGTCAAAAAAGAAAGAACCGATTCTGGTCCCGGTAGACTTTTCACCCTCCTCAGAATTGGCACTGGAATACGCCACTGACCTCGCTGAGGCTCTGGGATCTAAACTACTTGTATTACACGTCGTGCACGACCCGGGTGACGCGCCCGGATACTATGCTGTCAAGGGAAGGAATAACCAGATGCGACGCCTTGAGGATACAGCTGCAGATATGCTGGAAGCATTCATGAAGAAGGTACGTGAGAAAGAGCCTAACAAGAAGCCACTTAAACAGGCCAAGACAGCGATGGTTGTAGGTCTGCCAGTCACTCGAATTCTTGAATTGGCTGCAAAGGTAGACGCGCGGATGATTGTCATGGGCAGCCAGGGACGCACTGGGCTCGCCCATGCCATGTTGGGCTCCAAGGCAGAACAGGTCGTACGTTTGGCTCCTGTTCCAGTGATGATTGTCAAGCAGAGCTGTGAACAACAATCCTAAAGGAAATGTCAAACCAGTTCCTGTACGGAAACAAGTGAAGCTGGCCGCAATATAACAATAGTGTTAGGTCAGGTACCGAATCTCTCATAGGGAAGACACCGACCAGGAACAACCCACTCTACATCAAAATCAAAACCTTACATATTATCGGATACAGGCGAATCCGGTGTTATCCAACCGAATTGGGAATTTTCAATGCATAACAACTTTCGATTTGCCGGCCTGAATATATCCGCAAATAAACTTTCCTTGTGGGCGTTTGCTCTTCTGATTGCACTGGCAGTCACTCCTGCTTTCGCTGCATCGGGCACAGATGGGAACATCGAATGGGCTGATATGGCCATGAAACTGTTCGGCGGCCTTGCCCTGTTTCTGTTTGGTATGGAACAGATGGCTGATGCACTAAAGGCAGTAGCTGGCGAACGGATGAAAACTATCCTGGCAAAACTCACCGCCAACAGGTTCATGGGAGCCGTTACGGGTGCCTTTGTGACGGCAGTTATTCAGTCGTCATCTGTTACAACCGTGCTGGTCGTCGGCTTCATCACTGCTGGCCTGATGTCCCTGTCTCAGTCAGCGGGCATCATTATGGGGGCGAATATCGGTACAACCATTACTGCACAGATTGTCGCCTTTAAGGTAACAAAATTTGCACTCCTGATGGTAGCCGGCGGCTTTAGCCTGCTGTTTTTTTCTAAACAGGACAAGACAAAGCAGTATGGCGGCATACTAATGGGGCTGGGTCTGGTGTTCTTTGGTATAAGCGTCATGAGTGAAGCCATGAACCCATTACGAAGTTTCCAGCCGTTTCTTGACCTGATGACTCGAATGAGTAATCCGCTAATTGGAATTCTTGTGGCTGCTGCTTTTACTGGTCTAATCCAATCTTCCTCGGCAACAACCGGTATCGTCATAGTCATGGCCTCACCAGCCAGTTTGCTCGTCTGGTGGAGTGGCTGGTACCAGATAAACCGGTGGAGGAGATAACCGTTATCAGGCCCAAATACCTGGATGAGGAACTTCTTGAAACACCCTCGCTGGCGCTGGACCGGGTGCGACTTGAAATCGGCCATATGGGGGACTGTTTCAAAGATATGCTGGAGCAGATTCTGCCTGCAGTTCTGGGCGGTGACAAAGAAACACTCACCCGGATCGCCAGGATCGATGATGACGAGGATATTCTCTACGAACATGTCATCGAGTACCTGGGCAAAATCAGCAGGAAGTCGCTAACCGGTGAGCAGCCAGGTATTCTCCTTGGACTCATGCGCGCGGCTAATGACCTGGAAACCATGGCCGACATTATCGAGAAAGATCTGGTCGCCCTGGGTCGCCAACGCATTGATGAAAATATTAATATCAGTGCTGATACCCGACATGTTCTGACTACACTGCATGAAATGATTTCGAAGGCCACCGAGCTGGCAATCACGGCTGCCGTGGACAATGACATGGAAGCAGCAACCTATTCGATTGGGATGAAGGCGAGGATCGATTCGCTGGTAGATTCCGCCGCGAGGCACGAAGCCAATCGGCTGGTTGCTGATGAACCAGGCCGCCTGGCAGCCTACACCCTGGAAGTGGATATCATTGAGAAGTTGAAGAGCATCTACTACTTTGCCAAACGTATCGCCAAAAAAGTTGCTCCCCCAGGAGAAGTAGTGAACACAGAGCAAGCAGCCTAGCCATAAAGTTACCTGACGCCGCGTGGATGCGAACTTTGTTGGCACTCGCTAATTCTCTACCGAAGGTTTGATCGCCGGGTCTTAGCAGGAAAACGGTATCTCAACGCCACCGCTACGAACAAACCCCGATGGCTTGCCCAGTTCGTCATAGCGCACACAGGACTCGCCGGTAAACAGCATATCACCCACATAGCGGTGTGAGATTTTTCGCTTAAGATTGTCCGCATAGTTCAGCTTGAGAAAATGGCTGACGAGCCCCCGTACCACTCCTGCATGTACAACGATGAGGATAGTTCGCTCCGGGAATTTCACTGCCAGTGAGCAAACATAGTTAACACTGCGCTGCTGCATTTGGCTGAAACTCTCGCCATCTGGGTAAACAAAATCCGGGTCGGTCTTGTACTGCGGATAGTGCTCCGCCACCCATTTCTTTTTCTTCTTATAAAGTTGCCCATAATCGACTTCATTCAGCGCCGCATTACTATGACTAACATCAATGCCAAGTTGCTGAGCATGAAATTTTGCAGTCTCGCGTGATCGCTTAAGATCACTTGAATAGACAGCATCGAAAATTATCTGATTTTCCTGCAACTGGTCAACAACAAAGTCTACATCGGCCTCCCAGCCCTTATGGCGCGGAGAATCATGCCAACCCAGTATTTGCTCTGAGGCATTGATAATCGTTTTATAGTGCCGCGTTATGATTAAGCGCATACTGACGAGGGCTCAGTAAATTCTACTAGCAGCCATGTTGGCAAGAACTGACCCCCAGTGCAAATTTTGTTCTCTCGGCCCAGTCTCACAGTCGATAAGGTTCTGACCAGGTTTATCATCCAATTTAGCCCCATTGCCAATTCTTCTCGGTCGTGCAGGTTTCGATTGATAGTATCGTATCCTGGGCCTGCACCCGCTGGCGAACTCTCTTCCAGAGTTGTTCACGTTCATATTCGTAGATGTATTGCAGGCTTGTGACCGCCACTCACACTAGTTCCCGCCTTTTCTTAGACCTTACATCTTCATCCAGTGCCCACGCCCGGTTCATCTCCTGCAAATCCCTATATTCGAGTTTAATAAAGAATGTTCGCCAGTCCCTGGTCTCACCCGTACTCTTCATCTCCCGCTGACACCACCAGTCTGGGTGACTGGCAAGCGTCCTTTCAAAAAGGGGATCCAGTTCCAAGATCTGGGCTTGAATCCGATCCCTGGTCCGCACAGCATCAGCCGTCAATCAGTCACTCTGATCATGAGTACTGGGCAGCAAGGATTTTCACCAGCTTACCCAGTTCCTTCTGATTCAGCTTCTTGATGGCCTCATTCGGGCTCATCCACTGACGTCCGCGATGACGCTCTTCCCATTCCTCTTCTGGCACAAGGTGCGTCACTTTCATCGGGTAAACCGTCACCGAACAATCTGAACCCCATTTCTCATATTTATAACTACCGAGAGCTTCCTCGACTACGTCCCCCTCTACACCGGCTTCTTCCAGCGCCTCCTTTGCAGCGGATTCCTGCAGTGAAAGTTCTGGTTCCTTGATACCTTTTGGTACGACCAGATGACTGCCATTTCTGGATGATATAATCAGTACTTCCAATTTACTCTCATGTTTACGGTACGGAATCACTGCAGACTGGTTATAGTAATATGCTGGCCGGAGACGCCATTCCTTTCCATCTGCTCCTGGGTAAGGAAATTCCCTGGGCAAGGAGTCGGGCCGGGTGATGGATTTCAATTTACCGCACCCCTTCGTGAGATCGCACCAACTTTCCGCTATTCTCACTATTGCAAGTGCCGCAGTGGGCAGGTGTTTACGGTCATCTAACTTGCTAACTTCCTTGCGCGACAGCCAGCCCAGTAATTGCTCCAGACCCGGATTATGACCTATCAGAAGAATCCGACTATCGCTCTCGGGCAAGGCATCGACGACTTCAAGCAATGCATCAAGATCAGCAGCATATATACGATGGTCATGGCGTACCTCCCTTTCCGCCATACCCATCACCTTACTGACCTTTTGCGCTGTGTCCGCGGCACGTTCTGCTGGTGACGCTATAATCAGGTCAGGGATCATATCCTGCTGCTCAAGCCATACACCGATATGCTGGGCGTCACGAATGCCACGAGCCGTCAGAATTCTGTGATAGTCATCACCGCCGTCACCTCCGTTAGCCTTGCCATGGCGCAATAGCATGAGTTCACGTTTCTTGCTCATATCATCTCTCGAATTCTTCTAAATGAGTAGTTCACTGGGGTAGCGAGCGGACAGACCTATGCATGCACCTAGCCCTTAAGCGATTAACATTGCACAACAAACATCACATGAATCGGACAGCATTACCTACTTGAACCTATCAGTGACGCTGGTTTAAATATATCATTAATAAATGTGATTTCAGAAGTGCCACATACTTTCCTCAGGCGTGGCTGCTAAACTGGCATCTAACCCTGGCAGAACATCGCGATTCACCCGAGAGTAGGTGAGAATAAGTACATGCGCATCGAATTCATTGTTCCAGTGAATCAGGATATTGAACAACTGAAGTCATCGGTGCAGGAGAATTTTTCAGCGCACCTTGAACCCGTACGGACTGTTTACAGGACGCACTACGACAGTTTTGACTGGCGTCTGTACAAGAAAAATTCCCTCCTTGAAGACACCCGCGATGGTAATGAACATATCCTCGTATGGAAAACCCTGCAGGGAGAAAACTACTGCCCACGAATGAAGCTTCGTGAAATACCGCAATTTGCCTGGGACTTGCCAAAGGGGCCATTTCGAGACCTCCTCACAATGGTTCTTGAAATGCGCGAACTCACCCCGAGGGTAAGGGTCCGGTCAAAAATCCATGTCCTGCGCATTCTCAACAAGGACGAAAAAACCGTCTCGCGGCTTATAATCCAGGAGAACAACCTGCAGCGTCAGCGGGGAATCCGTTCCGGGAAAATCGATAACAGGGCAACAATTGTTCCCGTCAGGGGTTATGCGAAACCCAGTATGGAGGTAGCAAGATTCCTTGAACAGCAGGGTCTCATACCGACGCAAGATGATCTGATGATGACGGCGCTCACTACCATCGGCGCATCTCCAGGAGACTACTCAACAAAATTGCTACTGACACTCGATCCCACGATGCGCGCCGACAGGACAATGAAGATCATTCTGCGACGCTTGTTCGATATCATGCTGGTGAACGAGGACGGAACACGCACGGGCACCGACACTGAATTTCTGCACGATTTCCGCGTAGCAATTCGCCGCACCCGTTCAGCACTCTCTCAAGTAAAAGCCGTTTTCCCTAAACAGGTACTGGACCGATACAAGAGAGAATTCGCCTGGCTGGGACAAATTACCAGTCCCGGTCGTGACCTGGATGTCTATTTGCTGAATTTTGATGAGTACCGTGACAACCTGCCGGCGGGAATGCAGGCTCATATCGAACCCATGCGTGACTTCCTCATCAAACAGCAGGGTATTGAACATAAGGCGCTGATTAAGGCGATGAATTCACAGCGATACCGTCGGATACTCTTGCACTGGCCAGCATTTCTTGATGAGCCGGTCAAGGAACGATCGACCCTGAAAAATGCTCGGCAACCCATCATTAATGTTGCCCGCAAGCGAATCTGGCGAATCTACAGGGGCATCCTCAGGAATGGCGGGTTAATAACACCAGGAACACCGGCAGAGGTACTTCATGATTTGCGCAAGGACTGCAAGAAACTGCGCTACATGATGGAATTCTTCAGAAGCCTGTTCGCAGAAGAACATATCGAACAACTCACTCGCATGCTGAAGTCACTACAAACCAACCTGGGAAATCACCAGGATTACGATGTGCAGATCAAATCCCTGAATCAAATCGGCAGCCAAATGCAGGCAGAGGGAAATGCCACCCCGGAGACCTTGCTGGCGATGGCAATGCTGATCGAAGGTCTGCAGGCCAAATTGCAGCAGACCCGAAGTGAGTTTGCAATACAATTCGGTACCTTTGCAGCAAAGGAAAACCGGAAGCTATTCCGCAAACTCTTCGCTAATGCACAGGAAAGCCAGAAAATCTTACAATGAAAGTAATAGCTACTTATAACATCAAAGGCGGTGTTGGCAAGACGGCTACTGCAGTTAACCTTGCCTGGCTGGCAGCCCATGAAGGTGCTCCCTCGTTAGTCTGGGATCTCGACCCCCAGGGAGCTGCCAGTTATTACTTTCGCATTAAGCCCAAAATCAAGGGTGGGGGGAAACGACTGGTCCAGGGTAAGAGAGACCTGGAAAAGTTTATTCGAGGAACTGATTTTGATCTGCTCGACCTCCTGCCGGCAGATTTCTCGTACCGGAATATGGACATTTTTCTGGAAGGGACAAAGAAACCATCCCACCAGCTGTACAAACTACTGAAGCAATTCAGGAATGAGTATGAGTATGTGTTTCTCGATTGCCCGCCAAGCATATCCCTGGTCTCGGAAAACATCTTTGATGCAACCACAGCAATACTGGTCCCAACAATACCAACCATTCTGTCATTGCGAACTTACAAACAGATCCAGCAGTTTTTTAAAAAACATGATCTTGATACGACCAAAATTCTGCCATTCTTCTGCATGACGGACCGCCGCAAGAAGATGCACCGCTCTATGGTGGAAACCCCTCCTGACTTTCTGACTAACCTCATGCCAACCTCCATTCCTTACGACAGTAAAGTGGAACAAATGGGGATCCACCGGGCTCCACTGGTTGAATTCGCACCAAATGCACGTGCTGCCAGGTGTTACGAGGCTCTGTGGAGTGACATCAAGCAACACCTTTCTCGTTTGGAGTGAGGCCTGCCTTCCTGTATTGGCCAGCAGAAGCCACTATTGCCGCTACCGCCACAAAAGAAAAGAAAGGCAAGAAAGGCAAGAAGGGCAAGAAAAGTAAAAAGGGTAAGAAATAGAAATTGCCCGGGCCGCCTACATATTGCGGTCCTCACCCGAGATCCTCTGCCTCTACAAAGAGCTGGTTTTAACTCCCACATCATCCCTCAGGATGAACTGTACCTGATCCTGTCAGTTTCCTGACAGGTACTAGGCGGCCATTTCCTTCACCTTAAGAGAGAAAATACTCGATCTGAGATAATGCTGTTCCTGCTCCAGGTCTGCCTGTGTCAAAGGGTGGTCCGCCAACCACTGGCTATCCAGCTTGAGAGAAATATCAGCATCTACCGCTGAAATTTTGATTTTTGGCAAATCTTCCGGCCGGCGTCCACGATTAAACACAACGGCCAATCTGAGGACAAATATCAATCGGGACAGCACCAGGGTCCGATCTTCATCCAGGCCAGATAGGATTTCATTGTGAAATTTCTTTCTGTGCAATCGCACCAGTAGAGACAATTCCCTCTGTTCCTGCCTCGAAAACCCTGCTAACTCCATATACTCAAGTACATAAGCTCCATGCTTGTGATACTGACCATGAGCAATCATCAATCCTATCTCATGCAATAGTGCGGCGCGCGACAGGAGCTCCCTGTCTCTTGAGTTAAACTTCCATACCTTCTTTAGCTGTGAAAATATAACCAGTGCCGTCTCACACACGCGATTGGCCTGCGCCTCATCAATACGATGTCGCGATATCATAGCGGTAACTGTTTCAGCTCGAGTATCCAGGCTTTGCCGTCTATCGATAAGGTCCGCCAAAACACCTTCCCGAATCGATCCCTCAGAAATGCGCATATGATTGATAGAAAGGGACTTGAAAATCGCCATCAGGATGGCGACTCCACCGGGGAACACCGATCGCCGGGTATCGCTAAGACCCGCCAGTTTCAGCTCATCAACATGGTCTGCCTGCAGAATTGCACCAACCAGCTTTTCCATTGATTCTCGCGTGATTCCACCTTCAGTCCAGCCGGCTTCTCTTGACACCTCTTCAATGGAGCGGGCAGTACCTGATGTCGCAATGATATCTTCCCAGTTCAGATTCTCAAATATGGCAATGTGTGGTTCCAGCACAACACAGGCGGCCATGATTGCTTTATCCATACGGGATTTGCTTATCTTACCGTCCGCAAAGAAAAGCTCACTGGTGCTGACGCAGCCCATGTACAGACTCTCAAGATAAAGAGGCATGGCACTGTCTCCCACGATCATCTCCGTACTGCCACCACCAATGTCGATGACCAGCCGCCGGCCAAGATCCTCCTGAAGCGTTTCAGAAACACCAAGATAAATTAATCGCGCTTCTTCAACACCGGAAATGACGTCAACTGGAAAACCGAGTTCTTCCTCAGCCTGACGAATAAACTGCAATGCATTCTTAGCCAGCCTCAGGCTATTGGTACCAACAACGCGAACATTATCTGTATTCATACCACGTAAACGTTCACCAAACCGGGTCAGGCACCCTAGTGCACGTTCACAGGCAATCTCACTCAGCCTGTTTTGATCGTCAAAGCCTGACCCCAGTCGCACCATTTCCCTCAGGCGGTCGACCACTATCAGGTTCGACTCATCACGGCGGGACACCACCATGTGGAAGCTATTGGAACCAAGATCTACAGCAGCGTATTCCCGGGGGATATTTGTATCGTTTTCAGTCATGGATATATCGGGTAGACACCGGTGAAGCAGCAGGCCGTATCATAGCCCGCCAGCCCAATTTGAGCACTCGTAATTTCGGTTTTCGGGTGCTTTCACCCGGGACTTCAGACTCCTCTTAAGGTTCTTCGCTATGAACAGTTGAAGGCTCTTTATTAGGAGCCGCTGAGGGCTTTTTATTTAGGAGCCGCTGAAGGCTCTTTATTGGGAAACGCTGAAGGCTCTTTATTGGGAAACGCTGAGGGCTCTTTATTAGGAACCGCTGAGGGCTTTTTATTAAGAGCCGCTGAGGGCTCTTTATCCGCTGAGGGTTTTCTATTTAAGGAGCCGCTGAGGGCTCTCTATTAGGAACCGCTGAGGGCTCTTTATCCGCTGAGGGCTCTTTATCCGCTGAAGGCTCTTTATCCGCTGAAGGCTCTGCCAACATGTCTTCCAGGTTTTTTGTGAAATCATTGAAAACATGATCTGCCACCTGGTAGTCCCAGTTGGCGAGATGTTGCTCAAGAACTGTGCTGTTTTCAACTTCTGCCTGTGACGACATGGATACATGAAGCCACTTCTTTTCTTCAAGCTCGACTGCACTCGCTGTGATGACCCGGCTATCGGTGAGATGATATTCAGCCTGCTGAGAGGACAACCATTTATTCGTGTCATGGGGTGAAACGTCAGTTAACCGGACATTAACCAGAGATCTCGCCAGCTCATTCGCCACCGATGGATAGCTAAGACTACGACCCGGGGGCAGATTTTGGACGACCAGGTTTTCCTGGCCTTCCACCCGCTCAGCCGACACCTGTACAGCACCGGAAGCGTCAAAGAGCACAACCTTATCGACCTGGTCGGAATCAATATTGATGATCACAGGGTCAAGCCAGGCCGAAGCCGATTTTTCCAAATCAATTGATTTATCAGTTAACCAAGTCTGATTTTCCTGCGGTCTTCTTACAAAGTTCCCATTTCGATTACCCGCTGACTTTCCAACGAGAATAGTGAATGAATAATCCGCCGCAAAACCTGAAACCAGTGTGCCGGAACCAGCCTCTTCGCCCATATCAGCCAGTGCGAGGGTTGAAAAATTTTCCGGTTTGGCGGTCTTTTTCTCGATTAGTTTTGCCTTACTCAGACTTTCCAGCAGTTTCGCCATACTGGAAAATTTCACCGGGTAAAGATCCTTCTCTGCAACTCCCCATCCCTTATCCTCGTGGACAAAAGTAATAGACTCTCCAGCGGTTTTGATTTCAACTCTTTCAAGCTGATCGAGATTTTCCTTGAGTCCAGGGAACAGCAACTCGTCGTCTAACGTCGAATCATCGCGGCTTTGCTGCCATGCCAGCATCAACATCGATAGGACGGCAATTCCAAGCAACAAAATCCTGTTACGGTTCATTTTCCAGGCACCCTGCTACGATTCATGCGCAGAAAATTAGCCCCCAGCAACAGCAGGGTAAGCAGCAATGGTACCAGCGCAATGTTCAGGAACTTTAGTGTGGAACCAAGTGTTTCAATATCTTCATTCAGCTGGTGACGAACATCCCGAAGTTGCTTGCGTATGTGCACTTTTTCCTCCTGGAACCGGAGAATCGCGGCTTCCTGTTCAGGATTGAGGCGAAGGATATTGTCGTTCCCAACGGTAGCTTCCAGCTCGCCTAATTGGCGCTCAGTTTCTGCCAGGCGTGCCTGCAGGTTGTTGGCATTCTCCAGATAGCGAGCCTCCGCTTCCCTGCTCAAATCCTGCACCACATCAAAGGGCCGGGTAAATCTGCCGCGACTACGGATACTGATCAGCGCTGAACTGCCTCTCAGGTTGTCCAACGCATTAACGACCAGGTCGCCATTATTAGCCCAGGGATTCGCTATCTGTTGGCCAAAAAAGTTTTGCACCTGCACCCAAAGCCTGTCAGAAAGAATATCAGTGTCCGCTACCAGTATGACATTCAGTTCATCAGTCTCGGCAACCAGTTCCCCGGTATAGCCATCAAACCCTTCTGGAAATGCTGACCCAGCTTTCCCCGAAAGCCTTGCGGCAACCAGATATTGCTCGCCCGTCGCCGAAAATGCTTTCTGCAGATCTTCCGGATTCCTGAGAAACTGGAACTGCAGGCTGTCCAGGGGCATTGAGTGCTCGCTTGAGCGAATCAAAGGATCGACACGCAGCGAGCTTCCTTCATCAACGTCTATTATACCGGCAGTCGCCATGTTGATATTCTCCAGATCTGCCGTTACTACGTCATCATGAGAAAAATTGTCTGAGCCCATACCGACGATTGCAAGATGGCGCACAGAAACCCCTCCAGGTCCGCCGACTGTCAGGGCAGTTTGCGAATCACCAAGTACTATGCCCTCTCGCAAACTAACTCCCCAGTGAGCCATAAGCCTATTCAAATCTGACGCCTGGCTGGTAGGAGGAGAAGGCATCATGGGATTGGCCTGCGCCGGCCTATCCAGCTCCGCCAGGGGGTCAACGAATGCCAGCATCTTTCCGCCCTTCATAATGAACTGGTCAATTGAGAACAGGAGCGACTCGGGAATATCTTTCGGGTGAATCACAAACAGGAGGTCGATACCTATCGGCAACTCACTCGCCGTCATTTCGATCTTCTCAATAGAAAAAGTCTGCTCAAGTTGCTGAAAAAAGACCCACCCGGGGGTGCTCTGAAAAGTTGTCATGTTTACGTTGCCGTCAACCGGCAGGGAAGTGATCAGTCCGATTGATGGTTTCTTAGGGACGATCAGTCCCTGGATCATTTTGCTGATTTCATACTCCAGGAACTCTTCCTTGTCTGGCTGAAAAAAAGGCACGACCGCGACATCATCCAGTGCATTAGTCCCCACCAGTCCAAAATAAAGCTCATCACCGGCAGCGGAGACAGGAACACTTTGAAGGCCAAAACCAGCCGCCTGATCTTCTGCTTCAGAAAACTGCTCCGGGTCAATTATCTTCAATTCAATATTGCCGTTACCGGCAAGTTCATATTCCTGTAGTAGTTCCCGCACCCTTACAGCGTATGCTCTTAATGCCGTCAGGTCCTGGCTGGCCTTATCAGAGTAAAAGAAACGCAAAGTAATGGGCTCATCAATGGATTGCACAATTTCCCTGCTTCCTGAGGACAGAGTGAACAGGCTGTTTTCGGTCAAGTCCAGGCGAACATTGCTGAACAAGGTATTGTTGACCAGCGTGAACAGAAGGAAAGCGAAAACCAGCAGAACCAGACCGGAAGTTGAATTTATCTTTTTGCTCATATTCATCTCCTAATCCGCCTGTTTGAATTCTAGAACGACTGAGGTGAAAACCAGCCAAAATACAATCATTGAGATGAAATAGAGCATGTCCCGCAATGACAGCACACCTTTGGAGACCGAAGTAAAATGGGTGAGGAAACTTAAAGACGCGATCGTGTCTACAAGAATCGCCGGCAACCAGTCGTTGAAGGAATTCAGCACCAGGGGAAAACCCGCTAGAATAAACAGCAGGCATGTAACACCACAAATAATAAAGGCAATAACCTGACTCTTACTCAAGGCCGAAGCACACGAACCTATTGCCAGAAAACCACCCGCCATCAGCCAGCTGCCAATGTAGCTTGCCAGGATGACACCATTATCTGGCTCACCAAGATAGTTTACCGTTACCCACAGGGGAAAGGTCAGCAGCAAGGCAATACCTGTAAAAAACCAGGCAGCCAGAAACTTGCCGACGATGGCGTCGTACTTCGTTAAGGGCAGGGTCATCAAGAGCTCGATAGTTCCTGATTTCCTTTCCTCAGACCACAGCCTCATGGATACGGCAGGAACCAGAAAAAGATACAACCAGGGGTGAAAATTGAAGAAGGGAGAAAGGTCCGCCTGCTGTCGTTCATAGAAATTGCCAAGATAAAATGTGAAAACCCCTGAGAGAATCAGAAAAATCAGGATGAACACATAGGCAATAGGTGTAGCGAAATAGCTGGCGAATTCCCGCTTCAGTACTATGTTAATGCCCTGCATGGGAACCCTCCTCGGTAATGGAACGAAAAACTTCATCAAGTCGCCCCTTTTCCTGAAACAGCCCCGCAAGCTGCCAGCCTTCCTCCCTGACAAGACTTGAGATATGCGGAAGAAGACTACCATCCTTGTACTCTGGGACTACCAGTAATTCCAGTCCATTTTCTTCAACAGATTTTACCAGTTCCAGGTTCTGAATTTTTGTCACGACCGCCGGTATGTCTTCCGGTGATTTGAAGATGAGAGTTACGGCCTGATGGTAGCGTGACTTTTCCTCAAGCTCTCTTGGAGTGCAATCAGATACAATTTTGCCGCTGGCAAGTATCACCGCCCGGGTGCAGACGGCAGTAACTTCTTCAAGTATATGGGTTGAAATGATCACGATTTTGTCTCTGGACAAGCCACGAATCATTTCCCGGACCTGGTACTTCTGGTTGGGATCAAGACCGTCTGTTGGTTCATCGAGAACAAGTACCTTCGGATCATGAATGATTGCCTGCGCCAGACCCACTCTTCGCTTGAATCCCTTCGACAGGGTTTCAATTCGTTGATCCAGTACACTCTCAAGACCCATGGTTTCAGTTACCGAACCAATACGACTAGCTCGCTCCGATTTACTATAGCCACGAATTTCGGCAATAAAGCCAAGGAATCCACGCGGTGTCATCTCCTCGTAGGCGGGTGTGCCCTCCGGCAGATATCCCATTTTTCTTTGCGCAGAAAGCTTGTCGGTTTCAATATCACAGCCACAGACGCTAATCTTCCCCATGGTCGGCGTAATGAATCCGGTGATCATTTTCATGGTCGTCGACTTCCCCGCACCATTAGGGCCGAGAAATCCAAGAATCTCACCGGGCTCAACACTGAAGGACACACCATCAACGGCCGGTAAATAGCCAAAATATTTTTGCAGGTTGCTAACTTCTATCATGCAAATCCTCTGCTGCCAAAAAACCTGATACATCAGGACTGCAGCTACTCAAAAGTTGGGTATATTAAACGTCTGGACTAAATGATTCAAAACTCGAGACGATGAATTCCTTATTGACCACCAACAGTATATATTTTTCTCCCGAAGCTGCTTTTATTTCTAATTCCGGCCATTCACATTGACGATCAGCACCAATATTGTTACCAATAGGCATCTGGTCAGACTCAAGAGAGCGAGCAAGCCCAATAAATGCAGAAACCAAAGATTACAAAGGAAGTGGCCCTCTCTTTCCTGCTGACCTACATAGTTATCGAACAAAGCCGAGAAATAAAAATTGATCAAATCACGCTTTTTGAAATCACCAACCTCGCCCAGCAGGCAGCGGACACTATCAATGAGGAAGATGACGTAATCCCCCATGAGGTGATTGAAGCATTAGCCAATGAGTATCTGCAGGACAATAAATGAACAGCACACTTGAAGTACAGCCCGCTGGCATCATCTTCGACCTAGATGGCACTCTGCTTGATACCGAACCCCTCTATACTGACGCAACCCAGAGGCTGCTCGACCTCTACGGTCACACCTTTACAATGGAACTGAAAAAAAGGTGCTTGGGTGGAGACTCGAGGCGCAGCGCCCAGATGACCATTGATGAGTACACATTGCCACTGACGGTTGACGAATATCTTACAGCACGAGAAGTACACCTGCTGGAACTGTTCCCCACATCGCCCGAGATCCACGGTGCAGGGGAATTTATGACCAGGCTGATGAATACGAAGCTGCTGCTTGGACTTGCCACCAGCTCGCATAAACACCTGTGCGATATCAAGCTGGAAAACAAAGCGTGGAAAGCGGCCTTCACATCTATTATCTGTGGCGACAACGCAGCAGTAAAAAAAGGGAAGCCTGAACCAGACATTTTCCTGGTATGTGCCGCCGCGCTTGGTTTAGCCGCCGGGGACTGTATCGCTTTTGAAGATTCGCCGAACGGAATACGCGCTGCCAGGGCAGCGGGAATGCGAGTAATAGCCGTGAATGGACCCTACGTAGACCTGGAAGACCTGCGGGAAGCTGACAGTATCATTGACAGCTATGAAGAAATACTGCCGGTTGTCGCCCGCTGGTAGACCCGGTCAAGAGCCATGAATACCAATTTTCCACCTTTTTAAAGGACTTTTCCAAGCCACCAAAACCAGGAATAGGTTGCCATCTCACTTGAAAAGCAGCCAGTCCAACAACCATAATAGTCATATATTCTATTTGATGAGTTACAACGACTGCACCCAACAGCTTTCTGGACCATCCTATGTTGAGAATTTCCCTCTTATCAGCCCTACTACTTATATCTCCCCTTACACTCGCCTCGTGTAATGATGATGCTAATAAGGCCAGGCTGGATAATCGGATCGAAGAGTCAATGGAGATTCTGCGTGACTGCCTGGACGTTGGATTGAGCAAGGTTGCAAGAACCTACCTGCTTATGGGACTCACCCAATACGAGCAGGGAGAACATCGCAAGGCTATACAGGACTATACGAAAGCCATTGAAATAGCAGAAAACTATGTCGCTGCCTATGTCAATCGCGGTTTAAGTCACTCCCTGAGCGGCCAATACAAGAGCTCGCTGAAGGATTTTGAAACTGCATTGAAACTGGATCCGGAGTATATGCAGGCCTATTACTTCCGCGCTTTCGCCCATGAGAAGAAAGGCAAATATGATCTTGCCATAGCGGATTACAGCAGCGCGATAGTTCATGTGGATTCCAAGTCGGACCTCGCCAAGATCTACCATCATCGTGCATTGGCGTACAGAAAAGACGGGAACAATGAGCTTGCCCTCGCCGACTACGGAGAGGCACTCAAGATAAACCCCGAATATACCAATGCCTATTTCTCAAGGGCATTACTGTTCCAAAAAGACAAGCAGTACGAGGCTGCCATAGCAGACTACTCACGGGCGATAGAACTTCAGCCTGAGCATGCCGAGGCCTTCTACAATCGCGGACTCCTGTACCGCAAGGCTGGTACCGATCATCTGGCCATGGTGACCTGCCCGTCATATTCAATACCAGCCGGGTTAGTGCCAAACACAAACCCATTCTGACGATCCCGGAAGCTGTCAAGAATCACCTGAAAACTGT
>PBRP01000156.1 GCA_002726655.1 Gammaproteobacteria bacterium | reverse complement strand
TTTCGTATTATTGGGATACTCAGCCTACTTTTCAGCCTTGTTTCCTGTGCTTCAGGGGACTTTAGCACCGACAGGTCTTCCCCGAACCTCCCACCAGAATGGAGTAGAGACTTTACTTCCGGAGAGGTTTCTGTCGAATGGCTGTCGCCTTTCGGTGATGAGATCTTGTCACGGTTGGTTAACTGTGCGTTGGAAAGTAACTATATGTTAAAGACTGAGGAAGCATATCTGGAGGAAGCATTCCAGGAACTCCTGATTGCGAAATCGACAGCACTACCCGTTGCAGCATTGTTCCTTTCCAGGTCCAGAGGGAGAGTTCAGGACAGCGGTCAGGGTCATTCCACCATAAGTTCTCCAATTGACCTGAACCTCAGCGTGAATTGGGAAATGGATCTGTGGGGACAGTTGAGTGATATTCAACAAGCTGCCCAATTGTACTATGCCGCTCAACAAGCCCGATACGAGTCCGCAAAACGACGGGTCATATCGGACACGACATCTACCTATTTCAGAGCGATCGAGGCAGTAGAACTGCTCAACCTGGCACAAAGGCGCCTGGGGAATGCTAATGAATCTTTTGAAATCGTTAATCAAGGCTACTTGTTAGGGATCAATGATGCACTTGATCTGTATCTTGCACAGTCTGTAGTCGAGACCAATGAATCACAACTGGCTGAGCGTCAGCAGCTTCTTCTAGAGAGAATCGCACAATTGCAGCTCAATCTAGGGCTCTATCCAGATGGCAACATGGAATTAGGATCAAATTTACCTGTCATAAGTGCGCCTACGTCGACAGGAATTCCTTCGGAGTTGCTGACCAACAGGCCGGATCTGCAGCTGGTATGGTTACAACTGCTTACTGCTGACGTGGAATCGGCAATTGCTCACAAGAATCGTTTTCCTGTTTTAACTCTTACCGCCAACATAGGGCTGGCCTCGAGAAACCCGCCAGATCTTAGTAACAGTGAATCCTTGCTGTGGTCGCTGGCAGGTGGCGTGATTCAACCGATATTTGAAGGGGGCCGGCTGCGGGCTCTTGAGAAGCAGGCTGATGCAAGAATTACTCAAGCTGAAAACATCTACCTGGATACTGTGAACGGAGCCATAGCGGAAGTCGAAAATGCGCTTTCGGATCGCAGGTCACTTGGGCAAAGTTTCGAATCAGCCCTTAATGCCGAATCAAGTGCGGATGCTGCCCTTACCCTGGCTCTCGAGCAGTATCAGCGCGGTCTTATTCAATACATCACTGTTCTGGGGTCACAGCAGCGCGCCTTTGACGCTGCCACTACCGTGATTCAGCTCAGGAACCTGCTTCTTCAAAACCGGATTCAACTACAGCTGGCGCTGGGAGTGCCTCTATGAAGTCCATATTGACCCGTATCAGCGCATTGCTGGTTCTATCGGGATTTATTGCAGTTTCATTTGCACTCTGGTTTTTTCGCCCGGATGTAGCAACGGAGACTGAACCGGAAACCGCTTCCATTGCTGTGGATACATCAGTAGTAAGGGGTCAGCCCTATTCCGTGATCCTTGGAAGCTATGGGCTGATTCGACCCACTGTGGCCAGTTCATTATCTGCCCAGGTCTCCGGTGAGATCGTTAATGTTAATCCCAATATTCGTAACGGTGGCGTTTTTCAAATTGGCGATGTTCTGTTTGAAATTGATCCCGTGGATTATGAGGCCAATGTAGACATAGCTGCCGCTGCATTGTCAGATGCAGAACAAGTGCTTGCTGAAGCAGAAGCCAGAACCAACCAAGCGAGCCAGGATTGGGTCAGATTGGGAAATTCCGGCGATCCTCCCCCGTTAGTACTTCGGCTTCCTCATCTAAAGGCAGCAGAAGCGCGGGTCCGAGCTGCTTCGGCGGAACTCAGGAAAGCGGAGGTAGAGCTACAGCGAACCCGCATAGTTGCCCCCTACGACGGCAGAGCATTGGAGAAACTTGTGGACGTGGGCCAGGTAGTCTCCAGCGGCACACCACTGGCGGAGATCTATTCCATAGAGTCCGTTGAAATCAGATTGCCACTGAGAAATTCCGATCTACAGTTTATCGATCTGCCGGAGTCGTTGTATCCATCGTCCAGCCTGATTGAATCTCATACTGTAACTTTACAATCAGAACTCGACAGCGCAGTAAGTTGGCCGGCTGATTTAGTTCGCACTGAAAGCGCAATAGATGAGGCAGCACGGCAGCTACATGTGATCGCTGAGATCAGGAATCCGTTTGCAGTGGAAACAGATGGTGGGCCAGCGTTAAAAATATTCCAATACGTTACCGCTGAAATTCAAGGCAGGATAGTTCCGGATGCCATCGTGGTGCCTGTGTCTGCTATCTACCAGAACAGTTTTGTCTATGTTGCCGAAGGGGATTATTTGCAGCTTCGCGAAGTTGATATCGCCTGGCAGAATGGTGAGGAGGCCATCATTGCTAGTGGATTGTCGGAAGGTGATGAGCTCATATTGACACTATTGGGTCAGGTAACTTCAGGTATTGGCATTGAGCGTACCAACTCACTTATTCCCGAGGATGATGAAGAGCAGGGGATAGACAGCCGATGATTGCCTGGTTTGCAAAAAATTCAGTCGCTGCAAATCTACTGATGTGGGCAATAATAATCGGTGGAGTTACATCGATTGTGTCCGGTATTACGCTGGAAGCGTTTCCGCCTGAGAAAGTCCGCACCGTCGATGTGTCGGTAACCCTGATCGGTGCCACTCCGGAAGACATGGAACTGGGAGTAGCGACGAGGATAGAACAGGCTGTCAGAGGCCTGGAAGGGATCGACAGAATTATTTCCCGCTCCTCCGAGGGTAATGTGACTGTCCAGATAGAAGCGCAGACAGGTTATGATCCCAGGCTTCTCCTGGATGATGTCAAGGCGCGTGTTGATGCGATTAACACATTACCGGAGGAAGCAGAGAAGCCGGTCATCGGATTAGCAATCGACTCCTATGAAACCATTGCCGTTCTGGTATCCGGGCGACAGACTGAAACAGAAATTCGCCAATATGCGGAACTGATCAGGCTCGACCTTCTGCGCCTGGATGGGATTACTCATGTAGAGCTCGAATCAGCTCGCCCCTTCGAAATTGCCATCGAAGTGAAACCTGATCGGTTGAGAGAATTCGACATTGCCATTGAAGACATCGCGGAAGCCGTCAGTAGAAGTTCGCTCGATATATCGGCAGGTAATATCAGGGCTGCTGGCGGCGACATCCTCATTCGATCCCAGGGGCAGGCGTACCGGCAGCACGAGTTCGACTCGATCGTTGTAAAAACCACTGCCGAAGGGACCCTCATTACAGTGGCTGATGTGGCCGTCGTGCATGATGGCTTCGAAGAGCTTGGTGTAATAACCCGCCTTAACGGTAATCATGCAGCAATCGTTGCTGTGCTCAGGGTCGGTGATCAGAATGCAATCGATATCGCTCAGAAAGTTAAGTCATACATAGAAGAAAGAAGAAGCAGCCTGCCTCGCGGCATGCAGCTCGAAATCTGGGACGATGAATCTGAGGCGATTGCCGATTCACTCAATATCATGCTATCCAGCGCTGTACAGGGAAGTCTGCTCGTTATTCTGCTCTTGTCATTGTTCCTTAAACCACAGGTCGCCGCCTGGGTATTCTTGGGAATTCCAATCAGCTTTATAGGTGCGTTTGCAGCACTTTACTGGTTCGGGATCACCCTGAACCTCATGAGCTCATTCGGATTTATTCTCGTGCTGGGCATCGTCGTAGATGATGCCATAGTCACAGGAGAGAATGTTTACTCTCATTTAGTTGAAGGAAAAGACGGCACAGTGGCCGCTGTTGAGGGAACCAGGGAAGTCGCCACACCTGTTACTTTTGGTATACTAACAACTATCGCCGCGTTTACACCATTAGCATTGATCGAGGGCCCAGTGGGCGAATTGTTTCAGCCTATAGCCCTGGTGGTCATTCCCGTGCTGATTTTGTCGCTTATAGAGTCCAAATTGGTGCTGCCGGCCCACCTTAAGAATATTTCCGTTAGCAAACCTTCGAGCAAAACCAGATTTTCGACCTGGCAACGAAGTTTCGCCGAGAAGTATGAACAGGCCATCAACGACTATTACAACCCTATTCTCAGCCGGGCCTTGTCGAATCGATACACTGTAGTTGCGGCATTTTCAGGAATGTTACTTGTTACAGCGGTTATCGTGGCAGGCGGGTGGGTGCGCTGGGTATTCATTCCTGAGAATGATGCCGAAACCGTTTCCGCCTCAATACAGATGCCGGCAGGAACCCCGTTTGAACTTACTGACCACCACGTCATCCGAATAGCAGATGCTGCGGAGCAGTTAAAACAGATTTATGGGAACCCAGTGACCGGTGAAAGCCTGATCACCAATATCATCTCCACCACTGGTACTGCAGGCGAACAATCCCGACCCAACTTCGGTGAGGTTCAGTTTGAACTAGTACCGCGTGAAGAGAGGGTTGGTCAGGTGACCACGGCCGAGTTCGCCAATGAGTGGCGGGAGGTGGTCGGCCCCATAGTCGGTGCAGAAAGCGTTCAGTTTCGCACTGATTTTTTCAGCCCTGGCTCTCCTGTTGATGTGCAAATGTCTGGCAATTCGTTAGAACGGTTGGAGTCGGCCGGGGAAGAGGTCAAGAGCTGGTTGGCGCTCCGGGCAGGTGTTTTTGATATCAGTGACAGTTTGTCCAATGGTAAACAAGAGCTCCAGGTTGAACTCAAGTCTCAAGGGCATCTGCTGGGCTTAACTAGAAACGATGTGGTTGCGCAAATCTCCCAAGCGTTTCAGGGTCTGGAAGCCCAGCGTATTCAGCGGGGCGTGGATGAAATACGGGTAATTGTCAGATACCCATTGGAAGAGAGAAACACACTGACGTCGCTTAATGAGATGTTAATAGAGTTACCGACTGGGTCGTCAGCACCGTTTATGAATGTTGCTGAACTCGTTCCAAGCCGGGGGCCGGCAACGATAACCCGAATCGACCAGAATCGCGTGCTTAATGTCACAGCCAACATCAACAAGGAAATTGTCAATCTGCCAGCCTTGCAATCACGCCTAGAGGATTATTTGGATTCGCTACTCGTTCAGTATCCGTCTATTGACTATAGCCTGGAAGGAGAAGAGCGGGAAGAGAGAAGGTCACTACAGAGTTTGTTTTCGGGATTTATAATTGCCCTGGGCGTGATTTACAGCCTGCTGGCCCTTCCCCTGAAGTCTTACATTCAACCGATTCTAGTAATGACTGTAATCCCTTTCGGATTGATTGGCGCAATCGCCGGACACATGCTTATGGGCTACCCGATTTCTTTGGCGAGTCTTCTTGGAATGGTCGCATTGATAGGTGTTGTGATTAACGATAGTTTAGTGCTTGTGGATTTCGCTAATCAAAGATTTGTTCCGGGTTCGAAGATGGCAGACGTTGTGAGAGGGGTTGCAATAAAGCGGTTTCGGCCAGTCATGTTGACGTCGCTAACGACTTTCTTCGGTTTGTTGCCACTACTATTAGAACAATCAACAACGGCACAGTTATTGATACCGATGGGTATCTCTCTGGGGTTCGGTATCTTATTTGCCACCCTGATTACTCTCATTCTGGTACCTTCCCTATTGCTAATTCTGGATGATTTCAGAAGCTGGACTCTCAGAATAAGAGTCTATGCAGGGTCGGAGCAAGCCTGAAATGCGGATATTACTTATAGAAGATGACGCTGTAGTAGCTAACTTCATTCATGTAAGTTTTTCTCAGGAAGGCCATATTGTAGATGTAGTTGCCAATGGCAAGGATGGGCTGGCTCAATCGGTTTCGGAATCCTATGACATCTTCATAATCGATCGAATGTTGCCGGGGATTGACGGCCTCAAGATTATCCGCTCAATTCGAGCTGCAGAGATCGGTACGCCTATCCTGATCTTGAGCGCACTCGCGGATGTGAACGAACGGGTCGAAGGATTGGAATCAGGTGCTGACGACTACCTAGTCAAACCATTTGCCTTTTCAGAGCTAAGGGCGAGAGTCAATGTGTTAGTGCGGCGTAAAGTTGGAGAGTCAGTAGCAAGCGAAACCGAACTCAACGTTGGAGATCTAAAGTTAGACTTGTTAACTCGCAGAGCCAGGAGAGGTCGGCAGGAAATCGAATTGAAACCCAGGGAATATCGGCTATTGGAGTACCTGATGCGGCATGCCAACCAGGTCGTGACAAGGACGATGTTGTTGGAAAACGTCTGGAACTATTATTTCGACCCCCGTACCAACATTATTGATGTGCATATAAGCAGGTTACGCCAGAAAATAGACAAAGGCTTCTCTACTTCTCTCCTTCATACAATTCGCGGAGCAGGTTATGTTATTCGCGAGCCTAAATAGCCTCTTCCGCAGTGTATCGTTTCGAATAACATCGGCGTTCATGCTGATTTTCATTGTAGCGACCATTGCTATAGTTGGCTTCACTTATGAAGCAATGGAACGCTATCTAGAGCAACAAGCCAATTTGTTCCTGGAAGGTTTGATTCTAGACAATATGGATTTCGCCCAAGAATTCGGCTCTGCCGCATTGATCGCCGAGATTAATGAGATCTCCAGCCTTGATGAAAATTCACGTGAGATATACGTCCTGTTCAACGAGGAGTGTGTGGTAGTTGGCGGTTCACCTGACCGGATGCCTTCCGGTTTTATAAACCAGAGAACCTGTAGTGACATGGAAAACATCGAAGAAGCCTATGCCGCTTTTGATGTTGCGCACAGACATTCAGAGAGTAGCAGAGATGAAGATCCAGGTAGAGAAGAGGATGAGGCCATTGCCAGGATTCAACCACTGCCAGAGGGAGGGTGGTTACTTGTGACTCTAGTGGTACCAGAGATTGAAGAGACTCAGGACTTTCTATTTATAACATTGAGTCTAGTATTGGTATTACTAGTTGCAACAGGTCTGGCAGGTGCTGTCGTTCTGACTCGAGCTGTGAGTCGGAGACTTGAAAGAGTTAATGCGCTTAGCAATGACATTATCATGGGTGACATGGACCGCCGGATACCATTGGAAGGTTCGCAAGATGAGTTCGAAAACCTGTCCAGAAACCTGAATGCGATGCTAGACAGGCTAAAAAACGTGATCGAAGTAAATAAGCAAGTTACAAATGACATTGCACACGATCTACGTACTCCACTAACTCGTATTCAAGCCCACATAGAGACCATCCAATCCGAAACTGCGAGCGGCACTGATCTCGCCAACCGGCTGGAAGAGATCAGAAGAGAATCTGAATCACTACTTGAAATCTTCAACTCATTGCTACGGATCGCCGCAATCGAGTCAGGAACGACAACAAAGTCTTTCGAATCAATCGATCTGGCGGAAATTACTGAAGATGTAGTTGAGCTACTCGAGCCTCTGGCCTTCGAAAAAGGCATAGAAATCGCTTGCAAACTTAACCGGCCAGCAAACATTAGAGGGGATAGACACCTTCTCTTTCAAGCACTAAACAACCTTATAGAAAATGCAATCAAGTACTCTCCTGAGGGGGCACCTTTGGAAGTAAGCATCGGTATCAGAAATAACTCGCATGTGTTTTTTACTGTATCTGATCAAGGACCAGGTATTCCATCAGAAGAGAAGGACAAAATTTTTCGACGATTCTACAGGCTGGAACAACATAGAGGCACTCCGGGTCATGGACTGGGGTTGAGCATGGTAAGGGTGATAGCAGACTTCCATGATGCTGTTATCGATGTTTCTTCACAGGCTAAGGGCCTGAAGATTTCAATGAGTTTCGTTCAAAGTGATAATCAGAGCGACTAGAGGTTGTGGGTTACAGAGGACACTCAAAACTCAAAAACTTAAGATTACTGGGGAAGAAATTGGCCGTGTTTTGCTAGACTTGCCATCACCAGCCCTCAAACGCTAACACTATTTCTGGCGTAGCTCTATCTTTACTTCCTCGCAGTTGTCATTGACTACTCACTGACGTAAACAAAGATTTTCACTGAGGTTGATTTCAACTCGTTAAGTAGCTCACGGACTGCTTTGAATTGTGAGATTTCACCGTCCCACTGGAGTATTGTCTCCCACCCTTAAATCAGTTACCCCTATCAGAGTAGCCATAAACATATAGTGGCTCTTCGGATGACCAAAATAATATGTATATGGATAAGCCTCTCAAGGTGAGGATTAGGGGTGGTAGGGGGTGGGTGCCCTCTGCGGAAAGAGGTTTTGGGAAACAAGGAAATTTATTTATGATAGGGGTTGCGCTTCATGCAAAGTCAGAAGAGAGGTACAAAAAAGCTCGTCAGATGGCTACATAGTGGCTACATGAGAGGAAATTCAGATTCAGGCATTTTGGTAAGTGCTTGATATGATGGTGCCCAGGGGCGGCAGCGATAAACGCCAGTTTATGTAGCCTCTGGGCATATTAATCAAATCTATATACCAACTTATATACCAACGAAACATCAATACCCCCCCCTGAAACGCATTGAAGTGGCACTGATATATAAGCCCCCGGGGGGCATTTCCGCCTCTCTTAATTGTTATAGTACCAACCTAGATTTACTAAAGTCGATTTTGAAAAAAATTGCAAATCAGTGGGTTCAATCGTGCCTGTAGCTAGTCAGCAGTTAACTCCTGATAACTACTTAGCTTTAGAATCAGATTGTCTCCATCGATTTACTCATAGTCTCTCGGGTTCCGGATTCGCCAACATTGCATCAAGGACCTGTTTATTGATTTGAAAGTCGCTACCAGAAAGTACTGTTTCAATGTCCCTGTATAACTCATTTGGCTCC
>PBRP01000126.1 GCA_002726655.1 Gammaproteobacteria bacterium | reverse complement strand
TTGTTGAAGCGTATGTAGCCCTGCCCAAATCCTGCCCTGTTTGTTTGTACAGTATACGGTTCTAAAGGGTTGTATAAGGCCGAACAAAACCGGATACAATCGTAAGTCCTTGGTTTACAAGGGGTGTAAAGCTACGCATCAGGACTCATAATCCATTGGTCGAAGGTTCAAGTCCTTCCGGGCCCACCATATAAATCATCTTTTTGGTAACGCTAGCCAATTCAAATTTGTGTATTCAGTTTCTTACGCTGCCATGTAAGTACGTGCCAGCAGCCTCCTGCGGACCTGCGTTGAATCCTATACAATCATCGAATGAATAACATGCAATGGAGAAGAAAAGGTGACGGGTAACCGCCTGAAGCTGGCGATCGAGGTAGGTGGATCCCTGCAGAACAACCTCGAAGCTATAACCCAGTGGGTACAAATTGCGGAGCGTCTCGGTGTGGAGTCAGCCTGGTGCGGAGAGGCCTGGTGGGGTGACGCAGTTTCGCTGCTTGCCTATCTGGCAGGAAAGACTGAGCGTATCAGACTTGGTACCGGCATCATGCAGACAACCACACGCGTTCCCGCCATGACGGCTATGACAGCGCTTTCCCTGAACGATCTTTCTGGTGGCCGCTTTATACTGGGTCTGGGTGCAAGTGGACCGCAGGTAGTTGAAGGGTTGCATGGTGTTGCCTATGAGGCTCCCTTGACTCGCATGCGGGAGACGGTCGAAATTTGCCGGATGATTTTTGCTGGAGAGAGAGTTCGATATGACGGCAAGGTCTTTCAATTACCTCTAGCAGGTGGCGAGGGCAAGGCACTGAGGGTCGCACACGAACCGGTTGAAATCCCCATCTACCTGGCGACTCTGGCACCAAAAGCACTGGAGTACACTGGGACTGCTGCCGACGGTTGGCTGGGTACATCCTTTTCCCCCAACCACCCGGACGCTCACTTTTCCTTCATTGATAAGGGGTTGGAAAGTGCCGGTCGGGCGAAGACAGAAATTGACCGCTGTGTATCGGTACGAGTCGAGATTGGCGAAGACGTGGAGCAGATGATTGAGCGACGAAGGAAAGGTGTGGCATTCAACATGGGTGGTATGGGTTCAGCTACAACAAACTTCTATAACGATGCTTTCCGACGGGCGGGTTTCGAAGATGATGCAAAAGCAATTCAATTGCTTTGGGTTGCAGGCAAACGCGATGAAGCCGCACAGCGCGTGCCGGACGCCATGATCACGGAGTTCCAGGCCATCGGCACACGCGACATGGTGCGTGATCGTTTGCAAACATATCAGGATGCCGGTATTAATACCGTAAAGCTTGGTCTGGATGGGGTGGAGCCTGGAGCACCACGCTTGGAGTTGTTAGAAAATATTGTGGATCTAGTAGAGGGACTTTCATGAAATTATACATGGTGCCACTGGCGCCCAACCCAACCAAAGTTATGTTGTACATCGCAGAGCGATCGCAACTTGGTGTCGAGATGGACATTGAACAGGTCATGGTCAATACGGTCAAGGGGCGGCATAAAGAACCCGAGCATATGGCTAGGAATCCATTTGGTACATTGCCGGTGCTGGAGCTTGATGACGGAACTTATATCGTCGAATCACTGGCCATCGTCGAGTACCTGGAGGATAAGTTTCCAGAAAGTACATTGCTGGGTGACAGCCCTGAGACAAGAGGGAAAGCACGGGATATCGAGCGGGTCGTCGATATTCGGGTTGCAATACCGATGGGTGGTTATGGACATGCAAAAAATTCACCGCTTGGTTTGCCGCCAAATCCGGAACTTGCTGACAAGATTGAAGCTGGCCTACAGCCACCACTCGACTATCTTGAGGGGTTGCTTGGTGATGGTCGGCCACTGCTCACAGGTGACAAGGTTGGGATGGCAGATTGTACACTCCAGGCTTCGCTGCAGTTCATGCGCTTCGTTGAAGCAGATCTCTTTGGTGAGCGGTCATTACTACGTGCCTGGGACGAACGCTTTCGCGCGCGGCCTGCAGCTCAGCAGGTGCTTAAGTGGTAATCACCTAGTGCTTCAAGGTCTACTCTAATTTGGGAATTGTCACTCAGCATTAGTTTTCTCAATCCAGGCAAGAACCGATTTTTCGACCATCGGCAATGACATGCTGCCGTTTTCGAGAATGCGGGTATGAAACTGCTTGATATCGAATTTTTCGCCGAGTTGTTCTTCAGCAAGATTCCGTAAACGTCGAATCTCAAGCATGCCCAGCATGTAGGCATTGGCCTGACCCGGCCATGAGATGTAGCGGTTTATTTCGTTCTGAATATCAATTGCCGCCCATGCCGTGTTGTTCATCATGTAGTCAACGGATTGCTGGCGCGTCCAGCCCTTGGTATGGATGCCCGAGTCGATGACAAGACGGGCTGCCCGTGCTGCCTGATCGGACAACAACCCCATTAGATCCAGCGGCCCTCTGTAAAGATCGAATTCCTGTGCGACACGTTCGGAGTAGAGTGCCCATCCCTCCCCATAACCTGAATTCCACATGTAGCGTGCAATCGGGTGCACCTTATCGCCAAGTTCCAGGGCTATTGCGCCCTGCAAGTGATGTCCGGGATAGGTCTCATGATACAAGGTCGATTGCTGGGTCGCCCGCGACCTGCTCTCAGGCTTTTGCACCGCGATATAATAAATACCGGGCCTTGTGCCATCTTCAGAAGACGAGTGATACTCTCCGACACCACTTGCAGCGAATGCAGGGTAGGGTTTAATGATTACATCAGCTTTAGGCAACTGGCCGAACACTGTTGTCATCTTTTCCCTGGCGGCATCCAGGGATTCAACCGAGTACCGCAAAACGGCTTCTTCAGAACGGAAAGTAAATTCCTTATCTACATTTGCGCGACGCGTGAATGTTTCAATTTTCTCATTGTCATAATGCTCAGCAAGGATCTGTTGCATCTCAGCGCGGATTTTTGCCATCTGGGTGAGGCCCAATTCGTGGATCTCATCGGCGCTGGGTTGAATGGTTGCAAATGAACGCACGAGAGTGGGGTAGCATTCGGCACCATTCAGGTTATAACTCAAGGCAATTTCCGAGCGAGCCTGATGCAGGTATTCGTGCTCGATAAAATCGGCGAAGCGTTCAATTGCTGGGGCAATTTCCTTGTTGAATAAGTGGCGTACTGCGTTGTCAAAGGTTTCGTCTTTGGCGCGTTTCCCCATGCCAAGAAAGGGATTGTTCTGTTCGAGTAATGCGCGTACCTCTTCAGGCACTTTTTCTACCGTTAATCGCGGTGAGCTGTAACCCATCTCGAGGCCCGTGCGCAGGTTTGTAATCTCTGTATCAATGAATTGGTCAACCTCGCCGAGCCGTATCAGAGCCTGAGTTTTCAGATCCTCTGTTTCAAGCGGTTGAATATCGAAAATAAATGGTAGCTCTACATGCCAGGCCGTTGTTGTGCTGGTCTCCCAAAGTTCTTTACGGCAAATCCGACTCGCCTGAGCAGCGGTGAATTCCTCAAAGAGGAAACCATATGTCACCCAATCCCTGCTCCCGATATCTTTGGGTTCACCGATCACCGCAAGTTCGGCCAGCCATTGATCCTCTCTCTTTTGCCAGTTAGTCAGTGAGTCAAGGGAGTTATCGAAAAGCCGATCATGCCGTGCACCCTTTATTGAATAGTTTGTAGCTTCCTCAGGATAGCGTTCTAGCATTGCTGCCAGGTATTCATCAGCAATCGTTTCTATGTTTCGTGGGGGTTCCTCTACGGCGCCCTCAATAGCTTCAAAAGTCTGGCATGAGATAAGAAATAGGGCTGATAAGAGCAGGATCCCCAAGCATCCTAATGGAGAGTGATTGACCAAGTAAGTGCTCCAATTGCTGGTAAATACGAATAGCGGTCATAATTCTGACACAAGTTTGCGGGCAAAAATTTGCGCAAGGTCAACTAAAAGGAAAGCTTTGAGTGCCACATGGATAAAGGTTTGCCGCCATGAGGGGTTTGAAAATTGTAGTAGTAGACAGCCTGTTGGCTGCATTTGGTTGAGATATATGGACAATGTTCAGTGGAACGTCCTGATAACAATGACAATAATTCTGGAGGGGTAGGGCTTATGCAATATTTATTTTTTCTCTATGGCGTGGTTTGTTACATAATATTTCTGGGTACTTTCCTTTATGCCATTGGCTTTGTCGGCAACTTCATTGTTCCCAAGTCCATGGACACCGGTTCTGGCACACCATTAGTTGAGGCCCTAATGATAAATACTTTGTTGCTGGGCGTTTTTGCTGTTCAACACAGCGTGATGGCGCGGCAAGGTTTCAAAAAGCAGTGGACGAAGATTGTACCTGCTGTCATCGAAAGAAGTACCTATGTATTAGCGACAAGCCTGGCATTGATACTCCTTTTTTGGCAGTGGCGCCCGATGGGCAGTGTAATCTGGGATGTTTCTGGTTCCAGTCTTGGGACACTGCTTATCGTTGTTTCTCTCGTTGGCTGGTTATTTGTTCTTATCAGCACGTTTCTGATTGATCATTTTGAGCTGTTTGGACTGAAACAGGTTTATCTCAACCTCAAGGGGGAGGAGCCCTCGAGCAGCCAATTTAAGAAACCGGTGTTCTACGGTTTCGTCCGTCACCCTATTTATACTGGTTTTACCGTGGCCTTTTTTGCTACGCCCGTTATGACAACTGCCCATTTGCTGTTTGCAGTGGCCACCCTGGGTTATGTCTTGATTGGTATATTCCTTGAGGAAAAGGATCTGGTTTCTGCCTTTGGCAGTGAGTACGAAGAGTATAGGTCCCAGGTCTCTATGATTGTTCCTTTGCCTCCAAAGAAGGGAAGCTAGGGTACCTATTCGTACTCAAGTTTGGCTGGGGCCGTTGCTCTATAGAACGGCAGCCTCAGCCGGGAATTTTTTAGTTTTACAGTAGCTTCAGATACGAGTACGGTTGGTCTTCCAATTCCAAATTTTTGTGAGAAGTTCCAATGAAAACTCAGATCACTGAACTCTTCGGTATTAAACATCCAATTATTCAAGGCGGCATGCACTTTGTCGGCCTGGCAGAGATGGCTGCCGCTGTTTCAAACGCGGGCGGCCTCGGTATTATCACCGCACTAACGCAGCCAACACCAGATGACCTGGCAAAGGAAATCGCCCGCTGCAAGGAAATGACTGATAAGCCTATTGGTGTCAACCTGACTTTCCTGCCAGGTTTTGCCTCGCCAGACTACCCCGGATTCATCAAGGCTATCGCAGATGGCGGGGTCAAGGTTGTCGAAACAGCTGGCAGAAGCCCTGAGGCCTATATGGATGAACTTAAGGCAAACGACATTAAGGTTATCCACAAATGCACTTCGGTTCGTCATTCACTCAAAGCTGAAAGAATCGGCTGTGATGCGGTTAGTGTTGACGGGTTCGAATGTGGCGGCCATCCCGGGGAAGATGACATACCCAACATGATACTGCTGCCGCGAGCAGCAGAAGAGTTGTCCATACCATTCGTCGCGTCCGGCGGTATTGGTAATGCACAACAATTAGTCGCGGCGCTTGCGCTGGGTGCGGAAGGCATCAACATGGGTACCCGGTTTATTGCAACGCAGGAAGCGCCGGTACACCAGAATGTTAAGGACGCCATCATTGCAGCAAGCGAACTGGATACACGTCTGATCATGCGACCTTTAAGAAATACAGAGCGGGTACTCAACAATGCGGCAGTCGAGCAGATCGTTGCCATTGAAAGGGAAAAGGGTGCTGCCATGAGCATCGAAGATATTGCCGAACATGTGGGTGGCGCTTATCCAAAAATTATGCAGGAAGGTACCATGGATGCTGGCGCTTGGAGCTGCGGTATGGTGGCTGGCCTTATTAATGACATACCCACTTGCCAGGAGTTGATCGATCGAATCATGAGCGAAGCCGAGGCAACTATTGCAGGTCGCCTGGCGGCATTTGCCTCATAAGTGAAACCCACCAATTTTTCGGGACCTGGTAAAGGTACGAACACTAGCTGTTGGTAACCCGTACAGGTATTTACCGAATAGAGAAAAAGGGAAACGGGATGATTAAGCTGGTGATGCCGATGAAGAAGCGACCCGGTATGTCTACGGCGGAATTTCGAGAGTACTATGAAACGCACCATAGGGTGATTGGTGAAAAGTATCTCGCGGGATTTGCCTCGCGGTATTTCCGCCGTTTCCTGAACCCGCTGCCGGACCGGTCAGGCAACCTGACCGAACCGGAGTACGATGTCCTGCTGGAAATCTGGTACCCGGATGAGGCGACATTTCAGGCCTGTGGAGAGAGGTTGAGGCAGCCTGATATCGCCAAGGAGATAGCGGAAGATGAAGCGAAACTGTTCGATCTTTCCCAGATGCGATCCTACCTGGTTGATGAATTTGAGTCGGACCTGGAAGAGAAAGCCAGGTGAGTTTCAATTCAATAGTCACCCTGCCAAAGCCAATCCCGAAGAGCTCTAGGAAAGTCGTTGGATGATTGAGCTTTATACCGCGTCAACACCGAATGGCTGGAAGGCTTCGGTAACGCTGGAAGAGCTCGACATGCCCTATTCGGTGCATCCGATAAGTCTGGCTGATGGAGATCAGAAGACACCTGAATACCTTAAAATCTGCCCTAACGGGCGCATTCCAGCCTTGCTTGATAACGGTTTTCCAGTCTTTGAGTCTGGTGCAATCTTGCTTTATCTGGCCGAGAAAGCCGGCAGGCTCCTGCCCACAGATGCAACAGGGAGATCCCAGGTGATCCAGTGGTTGATGTTTCAGATGGGTGGCGTCGGACCCATGATGGGGCAGGCCAACGTCTTCTTCAGAGCCATGGAGGAAAAGATCGAGCCCGCTATATCACGTTACCAAAATGAGACTCGACGTCTGTTTGAAGTATTAGACGGCCAGCTCGCGAATTCAGAATGGCTCACTGATGACTATTCAATTGCAGATATTGCCAACTGGTGTTGGGTCAGATTGTATTTCTGGTCCGGTGTGTCCATCAATGGGCTAGACAATTTGCAGCGCTGGATGCAGGACATGGAAAGCCGGCCGGCCTGTCAGCGTGGCATTGCCATTCCTGAACCATTACATCTTCCAACAGATGAAGAAGGTGTGGAAATGGTCTCGCAAACATCGCGTAAGATCCTGCAACGCTGATACCTGTCTAATCGAAGTGATTTCAGCCTATTGGTAGCCGGCGCCCAGACACGGTGGAGAGCCAGTAACTGCCTATTCAGTCCCATACGCATGTTTTTTCTATATACTCTGAACTGACCTCCTTACCTGCGAGAGAAGTCAATGAAGTTAAGAAACAGTTTAGTCTATTCCCTTTTGTCGATTGTATTGCTGCCTTGCCCACTTTTTGCTGAACCCAACGCACTTGCTCAAGGGCTGGTTCAGGCCGATGGGCTGGGAACGGTTGATACGGCAAAGACTCGAAACCTGATACAGGCAAAATTGCTGGCGAAAAGAGCTGCGATAGTCGACGCTCAGCGAAATTTGCTGGAAATGGTTGAAGGGGTGCGGGTGACCTCAGGTACGACGGTTAAAGATGCCCAGGTTGAAAGTGATATCGTGGCAAACAGGGTAAAGGGGCTACTAAAAGGGGCATTCATTCTTAGCGAAAAGACTTCAAAAGAAGAGGGGACTTACCTTGCCGAGGTAACGCTCGGAATGTGTATCACTGCCGCGGTCCAGAAATGCGCGGCCAGGCCAAATCTTGCGCAGGTCGTGTACGATGTGCTCCCAAAAACTGCAGAGAAGGATATTTACAGACCCAACGATAAACTAGAGGGGGTTGAGTCAGGATTTTCAGGGCTGATAGTCGATCTTTCAAGTATCGAAATTGAACCTCAATTTTCGATGCGCCTCGTTACACAAGAAGGTAAGGAGGTTTACGGCCCAGGACACTTTGACTCCAGGAGCGGATCAGATTGGCTGCACTGGGAAAAGACTTTAACAGCCGCAAAGCAGTCTGCTATTGCCGGAGACAGGCCGCTAGTTGTGACAGCCTCTGAAACAAAGAATGACTCAGACATCATCCTGTCTGACGAAGATGCGCTGAAGACATATTCCGCAAACCAGAAAGGGGGAGATTTCCTCCATAAGGGCAAAGTAATATTTGTCGTTAACTAGAATATCACTGGGGCACCCATAAAATTGAGAATCCTACCTGTAGCTTTCTTTCTAGTTATGGCTGCTTGGTCAGCAGCAGGGCAGGAAGATCCATTTGAAGCGCTGGATAAGCTGCTGGAAGGTAACTTCGAAGGCATTGATAGATCTCTCGAAGAACAGTACCAGCTTATTGATGATGCACTGGAGTCTGGCAATGCGCGACTGGCTGAGGAAATCATTTCCTTCTGGGGCCAGGATGAAACAAAACTGCCTTCAAAGAAGCAATGGGTGGATTACTCAAAAGATTTTCAAACCCGCCGGGTGATCGATTTTGAGACAGGGATGGTGAAAGTGGAGCGACTTGTCAGCCAGGACGATTCCATTTTTCAAGTAATAGACGATATTAATGAGGCTGCTAAGTCCATTGCTTCAGATAGTATGGCGGACTTGAGTGAAAAGGATCTCGCATTGTCCTATGCGCGGGAATCACTGGCTGAGGATGGGATTGAGTTGTCGGAAGCGCCAGCTGGGTCCACAGCCCCTATTCTGGAAGGCGTCAGCTATTCGGTTGACTCTGCTCGATTGAAATCACTGATTATCGCTACCATTGAAAACAGTGGCCTCGCCAAAAGTAGCACGGCGGAAATCCGGAAACCGGAAGAGAAGAAGCAAGCAGGACAATCAGTTTCAGTCGAAAAGAAAATCACTGTCAGTGTCAAAAAGATAGGAAATGGCAAGAAAGTGGTCAGGGTAGAGGTTCCACTTAGAAAAAATTACGATTCTGTTTTGGCCAACAAATATGCTGTAGAAATATCACGCGAGGCAGAAATTCAAAATCTTCCACCTTCATTATTGTTTGCAGTCATGGAGACTGAATCCAACTTCAACCCAAGGGCCAGGTCAGCAGTTCCCGCTTTTGGTCTCATGCAGCTTGTACCACGCTCTGGCGCTATGGATGCCTACGAATATGTTCATGGTGAAAAGTTATTGCTGGACCCAGAGTATCTGTACCAGGCGGACAACAATGTCGAATTGGGTGCCGCCTACCTCAGTGTTCTTCAAAATCGGTACCTGAAGCGCATTTCAAATCCACTGACCAGAGAGTATTGCGCTATTGCCGCCTACAATACGGGCGCGGGAAATGTAGCAAGATCCTTTGTTGGTACAAACAACTTGCGAGCAGCCGTAGAAATTATCAACGGCATGACACCGTCTGCGGTTTATGATCACCTGGAGCAGAAACTGCCTTATGAGGAAACACGCCGATATATCAAGAAGGTAACGAAGGCAAAAATCAAGTACAAGGACTACGATGATATTTAACCGGCACGCTGAACGGCAGGTGGGCTTTTGTTTGGCATTGAAAAAGGCTAAGGCCCGAGGCACTCATTATGCAATTTCTTAGAAGGATTCTCAGGCAGACATTCAAGGCTCTTCAGTTGATATTCATTTGCTTAGTAATGAGAGCGCCCGCATGCTTTGCGATCGTCGATGTGCAGGACAATTACTATTCCCACTTTGACGCCGATACGGTCAGTGTCTTCTCCTTTGATTTCAAAGGATCCAGTGGTAATGATGAGAATAAGTCCGTCTCAGTCGCCAATCATACGATCCATCGGGGTGAAAAATCCACGGTTCTTGCCATAGCCTCTTACGCGCAGGGTGATTCCAATGGTGTGGATACTTCCGATAACGGATCAATACATTTGCGCTATGTCCGGCCGCTCAGGGAACCTCACGGTTTCGAGTTATTCGCCCAGTATGGGCAAAACAGATTCGTCAAATTGGATCGTAGGATTGTTGCCGGTGGTGGCTACCGGTTTGAATGGAAGCAGGGTACACCTTCAGAGCGTGGTGTAATCGGCTTGGGTGTGATGCGAGAGTATGAACGCTATGTGGGGCTCGCAGAAGAGCAGAAGCTCTGGCGCGGCAATTTGTATGTATCCTGGGCAACGCCCTTAACTTCGAACAGTAGCGTTAGCCTGACGGCCTATGCCCAGCCAGCATTTAGGGACTTTTCCGACGTAAGAGTCATCAGCACCTTGATACTTAAAGCAAAACTGACTGAGCGGCTGGGGGTTCGCTTCTCAGCCGAGTACACTCGAGACTCGGACCCGGAAGCCGGGCTCGAAAATTCTAACTTTAACTACACATCAGGTTTGACCTATAGCTTCTCGAGAAATTAAGTGAGTTGACAGGGTTTAGTCATAGTTCCACAGGAGCCAGCTTCTTCAGCGCTTGAGGCATTCAAAACTGAGCCGGGGGACAGAAGCTAAATCCGGGTTTTATGGGAGGAGTTCAAATACATTCAGATCCTCACTGGCGGCAGATTGCCGTGCTACCATTTTTGCCATCCAGGCAGAAGTCGTCTCGTTAGTGACATCCAGCGATCCTGTTACGACCGCGGTGTACACCCAGTCATATAGCATTGTTCTCCGATAATCTTCCCAGACACCGGAGGCGTCTAACGTGTCAACACCTGCTCTCTCAAGTCCTTCTGTGTATCTTTGGAGGAGTGCCAGTTCATGCTCACGTCTTACCATAGTTTTGGTGCTTTGACCAAGGAAGAGGGCAACATCGAACATGCCATGGCAGCGAAGCGGACCTTGCCAGTCGATTACGACCACCGGGTGCTGACCGGGCCGCGTACCGTAGAGAAGATTCTCCATTCTGAAGTCACCGTGACAAAGCGTTCTGGGTTGCGTGTTTCTGTCTTGCTGGAGCGCTGGTATCGCTGACAGGAAAGCGTCCTTCTGCCCCCTTGTATATTCTGAGATCAGGTTGCCGTAGGTATCTACCATCTTATCCCAGCCCGCCAGAGCCAGGGCCAGCATGGTGTCGGCGTGGTAACTGTCTGCGATACCAGGAACCCAGTCGAGTGTCTCAACCCTGCCCCAGAAAGCTCCATGGAGCTTTGCCAACTCGTCGATGGCAAGCTCGGTCTGCTCGAGTGTCGCTCCAGCGATCTGACTGCCAACTTCATAGTCGCTCAGGTCCTCCATCAGTATCAGGAGATTCTCGCCATCTATCTGTGAGAAATAAATTTGCGGGCCGACTGCCTCGGTTCTAGGATCCAGCTCTGAGTAATAGCGTGCTTCCCGTTCGTATACATTGTAGGAAAGTGCTATTTCACGGTTGGTGGGATTGCTTGAAGCAAACTTTGCAACAATACTCGTTGGCAGGTTGGCGGGCGCATTTTCATAGGTGACCATGAGCTTGGCGATCTCCGCCATCATCCCGGCTCCTTCTGCCATGGGACTGGACACGACTTCAGTCACGCGTCCTCCATCTGCGAGCAGGCTCTCCACAAGCAGTAATGTCAGAAATTCAGGAGTCAGGCCATCTGGAAAATTTGGTAGTTTCACTTTTTGTATTTCAATTGTTGCGGTTCTTGTTGCATTGACCAGCTTCCTCAGGGTGCGCTAAAAAATATTGCTTGTCTTTCCCGGCATTACTGGCTTCCGGAAAGACTAGCACGCCCCGGGATTTCTATCGAACCGAAAATATTCCGCTGACAGCAAGCTGTCTCGACTAACTCCAGATATAGGCTGAAGCTACTTGGCGATAATGTCAGTATGGCGATCACTGCAATTTTAGTGAAATATTGGCTAGAATCCGCCTTGCCGGTGTCACCATATTTTTTAGGGTGAGCTTGCCTGGCAGGAAATAGAGGATCATGGGTATGAACGAAGAAAAGCGAAAACGTGAAGAGATCAAAGCCTTGTTGGGTGAGGAGCAAGGTAACCTGATTGCCTTTGAATTTACTCTGAGTCTGCCAGGCGGGCGCGAGTTGGACAGCAATGTCGGTGGTAAGCCGATGATCTTTCAGGTGGGAGCTGGTGAGATGTTGCCAGCCCTTGAAGAAGAGTTGAAAGACATGAAGCCTGACGAAACAAAGAAGGTAGTCCTGCCTCCAGAAAGGGCTTATGGTGATCATACTCCGGCGGCTTTCAAGGAATTTCCATTGGAGGCCATTCCGCCTGAAGCCAGGCAGGTTGGCCGAAGAGTTGTTTCGAATGGCCCCGATGGTACTGAACGGGAAGTCGATGTGGTCGACATTCGAGGTGACAAGGTGGTGCTGGACTTTAACCATGACCTGGCGGGAATGACTCTCCAATTTGACATCAAGGTCCTGGCCAACGACCCAGTTGTAACGTAGCGACGAGGTCACTCTAATAGTTGCTGTCTGCTTCAGCCCTGAACTGAATGAGCAATTTTTCTATCGCGGGTTGGTTCTCCAAAGCATAAAGCATAATTCGGCCAGCTGTGGATTCTTTTACTCAGCTATCTGTTGTTCGTAAGAACGAAGTATACGAGGAGGAATTCGTGCTCCTATATGTTCCCAGAACTTGAACCATATGGGAATAATATTCTCCCCCAGGGAGGCCTCTTCATCTTCGATAAGACCTAAACTTGCCTGGTAGAGTGTATTGTCAATAGCCGACAAAAATAGGTGTTGTTGACCCCGTATCTGATATTGTTCCGCGCTGTTCAGCGCATCAAAATTGGCAAAGTTTTCTTCCCCGATAGGTGTTTCTCCTTGGATGGTCCTGGCATAGACTGTCGCCATCTGAGGATCTAGCCAGGCCTTGTACATTTCCATTCTGCACGTGACCCTCTCGTAATAGACCTGGCTCAACGCTATCTTCTCGTTTCTTTCCAGCAGTCTTTTGCTGTGATTTACCTGTACAGCCAGATAGATCAGCGTGACCAGTACTGCGATCGAACCGATAAACTCTCCCAGATTGCCTAACACGTCGGATAATTCAACAAATGACATGCGCTTCCTCCTATAGTGATAAATCTATGCTACACGAATAGCAAAAATCCGCCGCTTCGAAGCGGCAACATATAAGGCTTTGCTGCTATTTGCCCTTGAACCTTGCTGGCCTTTTTTCAAGGAAGGACTGGATTCCCTCTTCACGGTCTTCAGTATTAAAACTGTAGTCCTGCCCGAAAAACTCAAGACGACTATGGACTGCGAGGCTAGTTTCGAGAGCCTGGTAGATCATCATCTTGGATATTCCGATGGCGATAGGCGGTCCGTCTGCAAGGTTCCTGGCCATTTCCTGAGTAGCCTCAGGGAGTTGTGACCCTGGTACCATCTGATTGATGAGACCAATCTTTTCAGCCTCTTTTGCCTCGATCAGCTTGCCCAGAAAAATCAGTTCACAGGCCTTCGCCGGACCCACAAGCTGCGTTAAGAGGTAAGCCCCAGACGATTCTGGCGGGATTCCACGGCGAGTCCAGATGGCACCAAATCCAGCTTCTTCGGAGGCGATTCGAATGTCACAGGCGAGCGCGATGCTAAGCCCTTGTCCCACTGCATACCCGTTTACTGAAGCGACGGTAGGCTTGTTCATGGTGCGAAAATTATCGGCAAACCGCATTAGGCTCGCGGGACCCCGGGCTAATTTTGAGAGTGGGGTCTGTTGTTCCCTGGTGCCGCTGGAATCTGCAGGTCTCTCCTTTACGTCTTCGCCGGCACAAAATGCACGACCCGCCCCCGTTAGGACAAGCACCCTCGATCCCAGGTCACTTTTAACCTCTTCGATGGCATCGTTCAATTCCTTGCCCATTTCGACGGTCAGGGCATTCAGCCGCTCTGGCCGATTCAAGGTAAGCGTGGCAATTCCATCCTGCCTCTCCAGCTTTATGTTTTTGTAATCTGTCATTCCGTTCTCCAGTTGGTAAATGGTCGAAAATCAATCAAATTTGGACATCATCCATTGATCCAGCATACACAGTACGATTGTGGATACACAATTCGACCTCGAGAATCAGGGAGTAATAGCTGGCCATGGGAACCGTCGACTGCGCGACTACTGCGCGTGAACAGTCAGCAGCAGCGGATTCGAAGCGCCTACGGCGCAGAAACCAGCACACTGCAAGCTGCTATAATTGTTCTGATTTGTACTCTCTAGACTCGTATGAAATACCACTTTGATGTGCGAGGGGCGGCGCACCTGCTCCTGGTGTTATCAGCAACACTTGTGGTCTATGTGTTGACCATGCCGCGCACCATTAGTCTTGAAGATGCTGGCCTGTTTCAGATGGTGTGCCATCTGGGCGGTATTGGGCATCCACCCGGGTACCCGCTGTTCACGAACCTGTGTCAATCATTTGTACAGCTGCCAATCTTTTCGCCGGGAGTATTCGCGGGGAATTTTCTGTCTGCGCTGTTTGCAGCGCTCAGCTGCTCTGTGCTGTATTCCTGTTGCTTATCGATCACAAAGGATCAGCTGGTTGCCAGCGTTGCGGCTCTCGCCTATGGCTTTTCAGCAACCTTCTGGTCCCAGGCAATCATTATTGAGGTATATAGCCTCACGGTGCTGATGTTCCTGCTGTGCTGGCGAGCGTTACTATCCTTCGCTCAATCGGGGAATATTCGTTTCCTGTATCTGGCGATATTTGTTTATGGTGCCAGCCTTGCGAATCATTGGCCCTTGATGGTCTTGTCGACACCCGCATTACTGGTGACGGTATTACCGAGGCTCGATACCATAATTTCCTCCCTGAAATCTCCCGGCTTTTGGCTGCGTTCAATTGTTGCTCTGCTGATTGGCTTGTCTCCCTATGCCACGATACTTTTGACCAGGGATGCCGCTATATCCGTCTACGGTGATGTAGACTCAGTGGGGGAATTGGGCCGCTATGTCGCGCGCTCGGCATACAGTGATCAGCATGCAATTGCCACCAGTGCAGATCATATGCGGTACATCTTGTGGCTGTTGGTTGAAAGCGCTACTCAGTTTGGCCTGGTCGGATTCCCTTTGATGTTGATTGGCTTCGCCGTTTGCTTCAAGAAGTTGCCACGTTCGATCGCGATCAGCCTGGTGTTGATGTACCTGGGAAGCACCTTTCTCCTCAACTTATTGCTAAATTTCAGGTATGAAAACTTTTGGCAGGCGATATTCAAACCTTACCCGGTTGTTAGCTACCTGGCGCTGGCTATCTGGTTAGCGTGCGGCACCCGCGTCATCGTTGACTGGCTAGGCAGTAACAGTGCAAGGGCAGCAAGGCTAATACCATGGGTGGTAACTGGTATCGTTGTTTCGAGCATACTGCTGGCAAACCTTTACGAGAACAACAGGCGAAATACGACATGGGTTGAGCAGTATGGAAGAAGTGTGCTGGAATCTTTGCCAAAGGATGCGGTGTTCTTTGCAAGGGGTGACTTTGAAATAGGTATTCTTGGGTTTCTGCATCTCGTGATGGGCGTGCGACCCGACATTGAACTGCGCAGCTGGGATAATCTCGTTCTCGCCAACCGACTTGTTTCCCCGTTCAGTTCCGATGAAATACAGCAGGCAAAAAGGACGGAATTTCTTGAAGGGAATGCGCGGCCCGTGTTGGGGTCAACTGTACCGCTTGCACCTGCAGTACAGCAGGGAGCCTATTATCGATTTACTCCTGGCGTTGCGCCATCTGCCGAGCGAAACCCGCCAATGGACTTGATATTAGATCACTTATTGGACCTCTATAAGGCAGGTTTGATAACAGACCCCCATGAGATTCACTTTGCATATCATCGCCTCATAAGTTTTACCAGGCAGTACGTTGGATTGGCGCTCGCACATCAGGACCTTAGCAATGTAGAATTTGAGCGGCTAGCGAGATTGCAATCTACTTTCCCCGGAAAGCTTGTAATACTGGAAACGATTCTTCATCAGGGTTCAGGGAACAATGGGAAAGTTGCCCTCAGTGAAATTGCACAGGCAGCAGAGGCGCAGATTCCACCGTTTGCTACCAGAGAATCTCTGGCTGTTTTTTATGAATTTTACGGACGCATTATGATGATGGAACCAGCTAATAACAAAAAGGCAATCAGCTATTTTGAGCAATCGATTGACACTTACCCGGTTCCAGACAATACCAGTATCTGTCCATTGCTCAGTCTCTACCTGACGGAGATGGACTCAGGTCGGGCAAATGCCCTGGGCCAGCGATTTTCAGGATTGAACTGCAGATGATCTCAATAGTCGTACCCACGTACCGGGAAGCGGGGAACGTATCAAAACTGGCAGGCGCGGTTGACGTGGTGATGAAAGGTAAGCAGCTCGAGTACGAAATGTTGATCGTGGATGACAATTCTCCCGATGATATCGTTGAAATAGTGCAGGGCCTCGCTGACAGGCTTCCAATCAGGTTAATCCAGCCCACCGGGCGAGAGCGAGATCTTTCCTTAGCAGTCATTGATGGTGTAAGGGCGGCAAGGTTTGATACCTTGGTTGTGATGGATGCTGACCTCTCGCATCCACCGGAAATGATTCCAGACCTTCTAAAACCTCTCGAAGAGGATAGATCAAGATTTGTTGTAGGCAGCAGGTACACAGCCGGTGGGAGTTTTGACCGTGAGTGGAGTCTTTGGCGTTTTCTCAACTCCTATGTCGCGACGATAATAGCCAGGCCCCTAACGACCTGTACAGATCCCATGTCCGGGTTTGTTGCTTTCAATCGTGGTTTTGTTGACCTGGATGAGTTGAATCCCATTGGCTACAAAATAGGCCTTGAGTTGTTGGTCAGAGGCAGGTTCACGAGTGTCGTCGAGGTAGCCATACAGTTTAAGGATCGCACCATAGGCGCAAGTAAAATGAATCTGGTTCAGCAGTGGAAATATCTGAGGCACTTGCGGCGCCTTTACCTGCACCGCTTCAAGGGCTGGGCTGAATTTGTTCACTATGGTGCAGTCGGGGCAAGCGGTTTTGTTGTCGACATAGCCTTCTATTACCTGCTGCAGTTGTTTGGGGTTGAACATAGGATTGCCAGGGCTCTCTCTTTCTGGCCGGCGGTAAGTTGGAATTGGGCGCTGAACCGTGTCGCCACCTTTAGTGAACGTGAACGTAGGCCAAAGGCAAGGCAATGGCTTGAATTTGTGATGACGAGCCTCTTTGGTTTCTCGGTGAATTGGGGAATATATTTTATCCTGACGACTAAAGTCGCTTTCTTTGATACCTATCGTTTGATTGCGTTAGTAGCTGGCATAGGCGCTGCGAGCCTGTTCAATTTCGCAGCATCTACACTTTTTGTTTACAGCGAAAAACGTGCCCACTGAAAGCTGGAGAAAAGTTTGATCTCCCTGAACAAAGTAGCCCTGAAGAATCTTCGAATATGGAATGGGGTTGATGACTCCATTGACTCCGGTGTCGATGCTGTCATGTTTGAAAATGGCGACCTGACGTTTGTTGGCTCGTCTGAAGACCTGTCAAGGGAATCTGTGTCGGTAGTAAGAGATATGGAAGGCCTCACTATGATTCCGGGGCTAATAGATGCACATGTACACTTGTGCCTTGACCCCCACGTTAAAAATCCGCTGGATCAGGACAAACTGAGTGAAGAGGAACAGTTCAAGGCAATGGTCAGTCGTGCAGGCGCCATGCTGGCGGCTGGTATTACCAGTGCGCGAGATCTTGGCGGCGGTCGCTGGCTGGAGCTGATAATTCGTGATCGTATTGCAAGCGGTGAGTTAGCCGGTCCGCGTCTGCTCTGCGCCGGGCAACCCATAACATCTCCTCGTGGGCATTGTCACTTCTGGGGCGGGGAGGCGGCCGATGGTACAGACGTGATCAAGGTGCTTACGAGGCAGATTGAGCATGGTGTTGACCTGATAAAGGTAATGGCAACGGGCGGGAACATAACACCCGGCAGCAAGCCAGTTGACGCCCAGTTTGATCAGGAAATACTCTCCCTTATCGTAGACACAGCTCATAAACATGGGCTCAGCGTCGCTGCCCATTGTCATGGTACCGCTGGCATTCGCAACGCAGCGGCAGCCGGCATCACGACCATTGAACACTGTTCGTGGGTTGGTCGTGAAGGCTGGGCAAAGGGGTTTGACCCCGAAGTATTGGCCTTGATCACCCGCCAGGGAATCTGGGTATCACCCACGATCAATTCGGGCTGGAAACGTTTCATGGGTAACAGTGACTATGTGGATCTGCTGGGGGGAAACTATGCCCGCATGCGTGAGGCGGGAGTTAAGCTGATTGCTTCAACGGATGCAGGGATTCCGAATGTACTGCATCATGATTTGCCGACGGCGCTTCCTGTCTTTGCAAATATAGCTGGATTGCGGGCGGTTGAAGCACTCCGTTCGGCAACCAGTGACTGTGCTGAGGCGATTGGCCTTGGGGGAATAAGCGGGCAGATCAGGGAAGGCTACTCAGCAGATTTCATACTGTTTGATGGAGACCCAACATTGAATTTGGACGTACTTGCTGCACCGGTCCAGGTTTATAAACAGGGAGAGCCTGTGTTAGCCGCCTGATCTCATGCGGAACCCGTGTACCAGACCGAGATGATAAATCCGGGCTGGGCACTGTCGCTGTTATCAGTCAAATAGGCAGCTTGCTCGACAAATTGTATTTCAATATTACCCTCTACTTCCTGCAACCATTCGTTGATTTCAACCTCACTTTCATGAACCTGCGATACACGTTGTCGAAAGATTTTGACCTTCATTGTTCTCTCCCTTCACTACAGGCCTTAACTTTGGCCTATTAGATGCTTCTTATCAACTCTACCGAACCCTTCTATGATATTTTAGTGGCTGGTATTGACCAGTATTGGATACAAGTCAAATGTTGATTGAAGAAACCAGCGGGCCGGCTGGATGAATATCGTTAACTTTAGCAGGAGGCTTGGCCCGCTATTGCCTTTTCTTGGCTTTCTCCTGGTTTCCCTGGTCTTCCTGAGTATTTCCAGGCTGGTACTGGGCTGGATTCATTGGGAGCGTGTCGGTGAGTGGCCGGTTCTGCTGCACATTCTGGTACAGGGTCTCAGGATGGATACTGTGCTACTGGCCATGGTGCTGGTTACCCCCGTTTCAGCAACCCTGCTATTGCCTGGCTTCATCATCGAGTCTTCCCTGTACCGATTGACGATTGGCCTGTTTCTGGCCATCTGGGGGCTGCTGTTCGCGCTGATGGAGTTTGCGACACCCGTGTATGTCAGCTTTTTCGATTCAAGACCGGGTCGAATTTTCTTCGAGTATCTGAGCTACCCAAGGGAAGTAGGCCTGATGATGGTCAATGGGTTCTTGATTGAGTCCCTGTTGGTGATTGCGGGTACAGCCGTTTTTGCCGCGGCAGTCTTTCTTGGTCTGCGTCGATTGCAGAAAGGTCAGGGCCGCTGGTCCTATCCTGGCCGCCTGGTCTCCTTTCCGCTGGTACTGGCACTACTGGTGCTGGCCGGTAGATCAACACTGGGCCACCGTCCCATCAATGCCAGTAGTGTAGCCTTTTCAAATGACCAGCTGCTGAACGAACTTGCACTTAGCAGCACCTACACACTGCTGAATGCGGTTTATGGGATTAAGAATGAGGGGGATCCATCCGCACTGTACCCTGAAATGGCCGAGGCGGAAGTACTGCGGCGCGTAAGAGAATCTACCTTTGTTGATGAATCGGCGTTCAATCACCCGGATATACCGACTCTACATGGTGTGGCTGGTGAAGTTAAAAAGAAGCCCAAGAATCTGGTGGTCCTACTGGAAGAAAGTATGGGCGCTCGTTTTATCGGTAAGCTGGGTGGGTTACCCCTGTCACCAGAGCTGGACAAGTTGGCAGACGAAGGTATCTGGTTTTCGAATCTGTATGCTACAGGAATAAGATCAGCCCGTGGCATAGAAGCGGTAATAACCGGGTTTCCTCCATCGGCTTCCCGCAGTGTGTTGAAACTGGGTCTGGCTCAGCAGGGATTCTACACGGTTGCACAGACCCTAAAAAAGCAGGGGTACAAAAACTATTTTGTCTATGGGGGGGAGAGCCACTTTGACAATATGCGCGGTTTCCTTTTGAACAATGGCTTTGATGCCGTGATCGAAGAGAAGGACTTTAAACAATGGAAGTTCAAAGGTTCATGGGGCGTGTCTGATGAAGATGTTTTTGATAAGGCTCATGAAGTGTTCGAGGGAGAACAGCAGCCGTTTTTTGCACTCGTTTTCTCATCTTCCTTTCATAGTCCTTTTGAGTTCCCTGATGATCGTATTGAACTTTATGATGAAGAAAAATCTACAAAATTCAATGCGGTGAAATATGCTGATTATGCCATTGGCCATTATTTCCGTAAGGCGAAGCAGTCCAGTTACTGGGATGATACTATTTTTCTTGTAGTGGCAGATCATGATGAGCGACCCAGGGGTTCGTCGCTGGTACCCGTCAGCAGCTACCACATTCCTGGGCTGATAATCGGTGCGGGTATAGAGCCGATGATTTATACCAAGGTATCAAGCCAGATTGACCTGATGCCTTCCTTGCTTAGGTTAGCGGGGATTAGTGCCAGAGCACCCTATATTGGGCAGGACATATTTTTGCGGCCAGATGGATACCCTGGAAGAGCAATGATGCAGTTCGGCAACAATAACGCTTACATGGTTGGCGACCAGGTGGTGATTCACACGCCCGGAAAGGACCCACTTCAGTTCGTGTACAGAGATAAGCGTCTCGAACCCACTTTGCTCAACGGGCAGCTCGCCGGGGAAGCCCTCGCCATGGCATTGCTGCCGGGCCTGCTGTACAAAAATAAATGGTATCGATTACCGCCTGAATAGACTCAAAAGAGCGTTCCTGAAGGAGGTTTCCTGCTTTAGAAATGCTCATTAGAAGTTGGCGCGGCTGGTATCTTCCAGGCCCTGCCAAGATAGATGAACGGCGTGTCAATCAGTGCGATAAGCACTTTGATCAGATACTTGGCCAGCCCCAGCATGATGGCGGTTTGCAGGTCAACGATTCCCCACCAGACCACAAGTGAATAGACGAAGGTATCAATTGCCTGGGAGCACATGGTTGAGACATTGTTTCTCAGCCACAGGTGTTTTCCTTTAGTCTTCTCCTTCACATAGTGGAACATCCACACATCGAATGTCTGACTAATGTAGTAGGCGAGGAGGGAACCGAAAACAAAACGTGGGGTGAAGTTGAAGAGTGTGTTGAAGGCATTGTGAATATCGCGTGAGAAGTCAGCTGTTTTTGGATCAGTGGATGGCAAGAACATCAAGCTGATCGATATCATGACGACGATAATAATACTGGTGAGAAACCCCAACTGCACCGCAGTATTCGCAGCCTTCTTACCATATTTCTCACTAAGAAGGTCAGTAGCAAAATAGATGCCTGAGTAAAGAATAACGCCCATGCTGGTCTGTAGATCTCCTACCACAGGTAGCCAGATTATTGTCAGCTTCGGCCCCTGAAGATTTGCCAGCAGAATACCGAGAATCACGCTCGCATAAAGACCGTATTGACCAAAGAAGCGGTACAGCAATAGGGCGAAGGTGAGGTCAACCGTAATTGTTAGCAGCCACAGATTGGTTTGGTGGTCTGCAAAATAGCCGGAAATAAGATCTGGAATCATTGTTTCAGGGTATATGGAAGATTTGCCAGTCTAACAGATGTCGCAGTCCGTGGACCTGGCAATTTGTCGAAGGCTGCAGTAGTCTTCGACCTCGATTTTAAAAGGAAGTCGTTGATGGAGAATATGTTTGATTTGACAGGGAAAGTGGCAATTGTCACTGGGTCTACAAAGGGTATTGGTCGTGCTATCGCTGAGCAGATGGCACTTCATGGAGCAAGCGTTGTTATTTCCAGTAGAAAAGCAGATGCCTGCGAGACGGTAACTAACGAAATTAACGAGGCGCTGGGCGAAAAAAGAGCGATTTCCGTACCTTGTAACATTGGGCACAAGGAGCAGTTACAAGCGCTTGTGGACGAGACAAGAAATCAGCTTGGCAAAATTGACGTTCTTGTATGCAATGCTGCGGTGAACCCGTTTTACGGGTCAATGGTAGATATACCCGATTCCGCTTTCGAAAAGACACTGGATAGCAATATCAAATCCAACCACTGGCTGTGTCAGATGGTCTTGCCGGAGATGGTAGATCGCAAAGACGGTGTCATCATGATTGTATCTTCAGTTGGCGGGTTGCATGGCAGCGCGGTTCTGGGAACCTATGGCATTTCAAAGGCAGCAGATATGCAACTGGCGCGGAATATTGCCAGCGAATATGGCCCCCATAATATTCGCGCCAACGCCATTGCGCCCGGGTTAGTTCGCACTGATTTCGCCAGGGCCTTATGGGAAGACCCGGAGACCCTCAAGGCGAGCACCGCGAACGCATTCCTGAGGCGTATAGGGGAACCGGAGGAAATTGGTGGTGTGGCTGTATTCCTGGCTTCCAGGGCGGGTAGTTTCGTGACCGGGCAGACACTAGTCGTTGATGGTGGCCGCTAGAAACCCAGCGTGCCCTGTTCTGGAATAAATGTCACTTTACGGTTAACATCATGCGCCTTGGAATAGTGGAATTTTAAATAAGTGGAAAGACGAGGTTTTCTGAAAATCTTTTCCGCGGGAACCGTTGCCGCCATGAGTGGTCAATTGGTATTTCGTTCTGATCCGCCGTTGTCGCCGTCCCTGTCCGTAGCACACCTGCCTGGACCACACCTGTACGAAGATATTGATACCAATGCCGTTGAGTTGGCGTGATCAATTCAATACATGACTACACCCGCACCGGATTCAGAGGCATTGCTCCGCGCCTTCCGTCACCAGAGTATGTCGTTGCTGGCGGATACTGTGAACATGAATTCCTACCTGCAGAAAATGGAGAATTTTGAAAATTCCCATTACGAGGATGTTTTCCTGGACGCTGACAGTTACAAGACCCTGATTTCCAGTTTCAAACGACTTGGCAGGGTGCAGAATTTAGTTGGACACGGTAATTTTAACGTCCTCAGCTTTGACGAAATGCTGAATTACAGCAAACGATATAGCAGCGTTGGCGCTTTTCCCAAAGTAGAGTCTGACTTTCTCGAGCATGTATTCAGTTTCAATGCCAAAGAGTACGGTTTTTTTGGCGATAAGGTCATTAGTGAGTTGACCGCAGTGATACCTGCCAGGGAACGAAAGAAGATGTCCAGAACGGGACATTTTTTGTATCGTGGAGAATCCGATGCACTCTACAAGAAAGTTGAACGTGATCTTGGCCCAAGCATTGTACTGACATCGGGTATCCGCAGTGTGGTAAAGCAGACTCATCTATTCCTGGCAAAGACAATTCAGTCGAAGGGTAATTTGTCTCGAGCTTCACGGAGCCTTGCGCCGCCCGGTCATTCCTATCACGGGATTGGCGATTTTGATGTTGGCAAAGTTGGGTATGGCAGCAAGAATTTCACCTCCGAGTTTGCCAAGACGAAAGAGTTTCAGCGGCTGGTTGATCTTGGTTACGTAGATATGCGCTATCCACTGCACAATTTGCTTGGTGTTCGTTACGAACCCTGGCATATCAAGGTAGTATAGTCCCGATATTCAAGCCAGTAATTCGATTACTGCCAGTGCCAGTATCATCACACCTACCAGTACGAGGACAGCGCCTGTTGTCCTCATGGACCTGTGTGGTGGGCTGACGGATTTGATCGCCCTGTCTTCTTTTAGAATAAAGCGCAGAGCCGCTTTTTCGCGATCTGACAGGAGGGAGATGTAGGCGGAACGACCCTGCAGCATCTCTGCGCCGTTACTCATGAACATCACACTTGCCCAGATGGCAAATAGCTCTTCAACCCACAAGTTTGAATTGAAAGCCACGAGTATTAGCAGTATGAGAACCGCAAATGTCAGTTGTCCAACGTCAAAAAAAAGTGCGGCCATGTCCAGATTTTTGGTTGCCGAAGGATCGTAAAGGCTAATGCGCTTGAGGTGCATTCCGGGTGCATAAAGCAAAAAGACGATGAGGAACACGAAGATAATGAAATTGGTCGTTGCGGTTGTCTTTTCAGAAAATGCAGGGGACAGGTCGAGAATCAAATTTAGAGACACAAGCGATATTAAGGAAGCAATGCCCAGCAGGGAGGAGGCTGCTGACAGGGTGATAAGGAACCTGGATGTCAGTCTCTGCTGGCTGGCGAAGGAGAACAGCTGTTCAAATGTCACTGAAATACAGCCAATCATGATCAGCAGCAATGACGCGTTATACAGCATGCTGGTGGGTGAGTTGAGCCTAAAACTGATCTCACTGACGCTGTAAATGACCAGCAGATAACTGCCAATAAATGTTACCGCAGGTGCCAGAAGACTAGTGGCTTTAAATTGTCCTCCATGCCATGCAACCAGGGTGGACAGCGTATTTGCCTGTTTCAGGCTGATTCCTGCAGCTGTTGCTAGGTCATATACATTGGCTATTTTAGATACCTCCAGCCGATACCTGAGAATCCGTTCTGCGCGCTTTGGTCCGATGCCTTTTAGCACCTGCAATTCATCGATAGTTGCCTGGTTAACTGGAATCAGAGAAGATGACACTGTCGGTGACTAGTTCCTGTTGGGAAATTTGCACCTATATTAGCACTAGCGTAAGCAGGATCTCCTTCAACCCTGAAATCATGGATATGGCAATGGAAGAAATTAAATCATCTACGCGGATGCTGCTGCTGAGCGCCGTTATTATGTTGGTCATTCTACTCACAGGACCCCTTGGCTACAGGTTCGGTGTTGTTCCGCTTGAGCCCTCGATGATAAGTTTGCTGGTGGCTGTGTTAGGTTCCGTGCTGGTGCTCATTGGAACGATTGTATATTCGTTTATTGCCAGTAAAAACAAACTCCTTAAAGATCGGAATATACTGCTGCTGAGCATGGGAATTAGCCTGTTACCGATAATTATCATGGGTCCGCAGATGGTCGGAACAGGATCAGTTCCGCCAATTCACGACATTACGACAGATACTGAAACACCGCCTGAGTTCAAAGAGATACTCAAACACCGGGCTCATGCCATGAATGATGCAGCATACGGGTCAGAGCAGTTGCCGGCAGAAGAACTGGCGGCGATGCAACTGGCTGCATACCCGGGGGTGGTGCCGCTCGAAACGGAGCTTACCGTCGACGAGGCCGTGTCGCGTGCGGAACAGGTACTGAGGGACCAGGGTCTGGAAATCATAGCAGTAGAGTCGGGGACCGGCCTGGTGGAGGCGACCGCGACGACCTTCTGGTTTGGTTTCAAAGATGATCTCGTGGTGCGGGTGACAGCAAGTGAAAAAGGTTCCAGAGTTGATGTCCGCTCTGTTTCTCGTGTTGGTCACAGTGATGTCGGGCTCAATGCCAAGAGAATAGAGAAGTTCCTGGCTGCCTTTTAGGCGAGGAGTTTCTTGACTAGATCGCTTACCTGCTGAGGATTTGCTTTACCGGCTGTTTCTTTCATTACCTGGCCGACAAAGAACCCGAGTAATTTGGTTTTACCCGATCGATACTGTTCTGCCTGTTTCTGGTTGTCCGCAATAATAGCGCTCACAATTGGTTCCAGCTCATCGGTACCTGAAACCTGCCGCAGGTCATGAGAAGCTATAAAGTCGTCTGCACTTGCTGCCTGTCCAGACCAGAGCCCGTCAAACACGGTTTTTGCCATGCTGCCTGATATTGTTTTGTCACGGATTCGAGTGACTATGGAACCCAGTTGCTCCGCAGATACTGGGACCTCATCCAGACCAATACCTTCCTTATTCAGCTTGCTCAAGAGCTCAACACGGACCCAGTTTGCTGCCAAACGTGAGTCCCCCCCGGCTGCAGCGACCTGTTCAAAGTAGTCCGCCAGCTGGACGGTTGATGTCAAAATAATAGCGTCAGCCTCAGGCAGATCGTGTTCCCGCTCAAATCTAATCCTTTTCTCTGCGGGAAGCTCAGGCATATTGTCACGAACATCCTGGATATAGGCCTCATCGATACGTACTGGCAACAGATCGGGTTCAGGAAAATAGCGGTAGTCATTTGCCGTTTCTTTGCTTCTCATAGGCCGGGTCTCGTCTCTATCGGGATCATAAAGTCGAGTTTCCTGGACTATGCGGCCCCCTGTTTCAAGGATCGCTACCTGTCGGCCTATTTCGTAAGTGATGGCTCGTTCAAGGAACCGAAACGAATTGATATTCTTGGTCTCGGTCCTCGTACCCATTTCAGGTTCTCCGTGGCGCCTAATTGAAACGTTGGCATCACAGCGCATGGAACCCTGGGACATTTCTCCATCTGAGACGCCTAGATAGGTTACGAGTTGATGGATGTGTTTTGCATAGGCGACGGCTTCCGCCGCAGAGTTCATATCCGGTTCTGAGACGATTTCCAGCAATGGCGTTCCAGCCCTGTTCAGGTCGACGCCTGTCATGCCCCGGAAATCCTCATGTAGGGATTTTCCTGCATCTTCTTCCAGGTGTGCCCGAGTGATGTTTATCGTTTTCAGTTCTCCGGATTCAAGCATGATATCCGCATGACCGCCAACGACAATCGGGTGGTCCATCTGCGTGATCTGGTATCCCTTCGGCAGGTCCGGGTAGAAATAGTTCTTTCGATCAAATACCGAGTAGGTACCGATATCCGCGCCGACGGCGAGCCCAAAGGCGATAGCCTTCGGGTAGACAGCGGCATTTACCACGGGTAGTACCCCTGGCATGCCAAGATCTATGGCACATGCCTGGGTATTGGGTTCTGCACCAAACCGGGTACTTGCGCCGGAAAAGATTTTCGAATTCGTCAATAACTGCACATGGATTTCCAGGCCTATCACGACCTCCCAGCCGCTTCCGGTCCTGCTGTCGGTAGTGGTCATTCCGCATCTCCTGCTGGAGGTGACAGTTTGTGCCAACTGCTTTGCAGCTGATACTGGTGCGCCACATTGAGCAGCCTGGCCTCGTCGAGGTAATTGCCAATTAGCTGTAGACCAGTCGGTAGATGGCCGTGCATACCAGCGGGGATTGAAATGGCGGGCAGTCCTGCAAGATTGGAAGAGATGGTGTAG
>PBRP01000125.1 GCA_002726655.1 Gammaproteobacteria bacterium | reverse complement strand
TTACGTTTGTCTACCATGATTATTCCGCTGAGAGTGGTGGTGGTGACTATGGCAGTGAGATTGACCTTGCGATTGGCAAGAAGATCAATGATCACTGGTCCATACTGTTTAAGTACAGCGCATATGACTCAGACGGGTTTTCAGTTGACACGGACAAAGCCTGGATTATGGTGACCGCCAAGTTCTAGCAGCCTATAGTCGTCGTCAGGGTTGAGAGATCTCGTCTATCTTGAGAGACAAGGTGCAATCGTCACCGGTATTTACTGCAATTAGCCAAGTGCTTTTGCCATCACATAGTCATCCATGAAGAATCCGCCACCAATATCTACCAGTACCGATTGATGGTTCTCATAGCCGTTGCTCCTGTATGTATTAAGCGCAGCTTGGTTGTTTTTATTCACATTGAGGGTAATGGATTTGAAGCCCGCCTGTTGGGCTTTATTCTCGACATGTGCCAGTAACATTGAGCCGAGCCCCCGCCCATGAAACGTCTTCAGCAGGTAAAGTTTATGCAGTTTGATGACTTCTTCATTCTTTGTTGCGCCATAGGATGCAAATCCTGCCAATGCCTCACCGACCACTAATTTGTCAATTGAAACACCGGCAGCCAGATCATTGGTCATGGTTTCAAGTGAATAGTCACGTGCTAGCATGTAGGCGATCTGTTCATGAGTGATAATGCCAGGGTAGTGTTCGAACCAGATGGTATTGGCGATTTCTTTGATGTCCGGCAGGTCATCGAGGCCGGCATCGAGGATCTTGGCAATTGCAATTGATGTTTTGGCAGTCATAAGAGGATTGTATCTTACACGGATCTTGTCCATGTTTAGATTTCTAAGTGTGCCGGTCTTCACTATTATAGGTGGCGGCACCCTGTGGAAATTGTTGACCTCTTTGCACCGAGACCAGTGCTATGACTGTACTTGACACAAGACAACGCGATACAACGTTGCGAGAACTGCAGAATACTAATTTTGACCTTGCGATTATCGGTGGCGGTATTACCGGTGCCGGTATCCTTCGAGAAGCCAGTCTAAGGGGGTTGTCAGTTGCCCTGCTGGAAGCAGAAGATTTTGCCTCCGGTACTTCCAGTAAATCCACCAAGCTGGTTCACGGTGGTATCCGCTATCTGGCCATGGGCCACTTTCATGTCGTCAGGGAAGCCTCGTTGGAAAGAAAGCGAGTTAACGAGCTGGCTCCACATCTTGCTGAACCCCAGTGGCTGATGCTTCCCGCGGGAAACCTTATGGAGTTCTTCAAATATCGAGCTGGTGTTTCCGTGTATGAGCAGCTTGGCCAGGTAGAGTCGCGAGATCTCCATGTCAACCTGTCCGGCGAGTCTCTTGCGGCAAGAGAGCCGTTGCTCGATACGAAACGGTATTCCAGGGCTTGTGTTTATAGAGAGTATTTAACTGATGATGCACGTCTGGTCTTGGCTAATATCCGTGCAGGCGTGCAGTCTGGCGGTGTGGCGCTTAACCGGGCTCGTGTCAGCGGCGTGATCAAGGCTGATGGCAGGCTTCGGGCACTGCATGTCAGGTGTGGTGTGTCCGGGGAGGAGATAGTCGTCAATTGTAAAGGGGCGATTAATGCGGCAGGCCCCTGGGTAGAGTCCGTATGTGATCTCGATGGTCTGCGCAGTGAGAAGCCGCTGGTTCTATCGAAAGGCGTTCACATTGTTATCCCCCATAACCTGTTGCCGTTGAAGCAAATGGTGCTGATGGTGGGCAGAGATAACAGGCCCGTGTTTGCGATTCCCCGGGGAGAAGTGGTTTACATCGGTACCACGGACACCCGGTACGAGCAGCCTGCTGATCTGTGGCCGGAAGTGAAGCGCAGTGAACTGGAATATCTTTTTGTGCCCATCAGGGATTACTTCGGTGTGGAGCTTAAGCTTGAAGACTGCATATCCACCTGGGCCGGCCTCAGACCTCTCATTGCGCAAAGGGGTAAATCAACAAAGGAGATTTCTCGCAAGGATGAGATCTGGATCAGCAAGTCAGGGCTAATCACTATTGCGGGCGGAAAGCTAACGGGGTACAGGAAGATGGCCGAAGAAACTGTTGATACCGCAGTTCGATTCCTGCAGCTTTCCCCAGACGATGAACCCGAAGATATCCCGTTACCGGGGGGGGATTTTACCGGTGATGTTGAAGAGCAGGTGTCGCGATTGCAGCTGCAGTATCCAATGGAAGAGAGCGCTGCCCTCCGACTTTTCAGGCTATATGGGAGTGAGGCCTGGGATGTGATGGCATTGAACCCTGAGCCGGTATCAGATGGGGTTAGCATCGTTACGGGTGAACTGATCTGGGCGATTAAGCAGGAAGGTGCAACGACCCTGGAGGACATCATCTATCGCCGTACCCGGGCGGCTTTTTACCGGCCACTGGAGGTTGCCGATATTATTGAGCCTGCGTCGGTTGTGGCGGCCGCTATTCTGAACTGGTCTGAAGATCAGCGTATCGCAGAAGCCGAGTCAGTAAGAGCCAGATTCCAGGCAGATAGTGAGATCAGGTAGCCGCTTCAACAACACGGGTCTATTGTGTCTCGACCTGTTCCAGTAACCATGAGACTTGAGCGTTTTCCTGGCCAATTCGTTGCTTGCGCAGGTAGTAGTTAATTTGCGGGACCTGATGGCGAATGGCTTCGATATGCTCCTTCCGGAATTTGATTAACCTGCAATCTTCAAGACAGACAATTGGACCGGTATTGGATTCGGCAAATGGTATCCAGCCGTACTCCACGGAGGCAGAATGTGTGCCTTCATCGTCTTCCACGGTACCTTCAGCGAGAATGTACCAGGCCGATTCATCGAAGCGACGTGCATCTCCCTTATCCAGGTATTCGAATCTGGCAATGTTGCTCAGCCTTTCCAGAACCGTAGATGTCATCTCCCGAAATTGCGGTAGACTCTTGACGAGTGGTCTTACATTCCAGCGGTTGATTAGCTTGTCTCTAAAACCTTCTGCCTCAATAAACGCGGCAAACGTTTCTTCCGCAAATACACAAACTGTAACCGGAGTGCGCGCTACAACGCTCGCGTTCCGTATGCCTACCCCGGTAACAATCGCCATTTCTCCGATAACGTCTCCCGCCTGCAGTCTCGCGACAGTGTGAAACTGTTTTCCGTCGTGCTGCACCACTTCACAATAACCTGTGAGAATCAGGTAGACGAATCCCTTTGTTTCGGAGTCCTGAACGATGATCACATCATCTGAGTTATATTTCCTGATTTCTTCTTCCGCTAACAGGCTGCGCATCCAACGGTTTGGGAATGGTTCGCCCAACCAGTGGGTCAGGTAGTGATTGACTTGGGAGGTATATAAACTTGGATCTCCTTCGAGAACTGTATATCGCTTGCCGGAGCTGGCGAGTGAGAATGTTGTGTCAAACTCGTTCGGTAAGTGTTCGACGTGTACGAAAACGACCCTGTCAGCATCGGACTTGAGGGCGTCAGCAGGGTCGCCGTGAATTTCACCAGCACCACCATCTGCGACCAGCAAACTGAAGCGCTGTGTGTAGATTCTGTCCAGATTGTTAAGAGTTTCATCACGAACGATGCCCTGCTCGTTCATTTCCCTGATAGTAGTCATCGTGTTGTTGTCACCAACGATGCATATCTGGCGCTCGTAGCCTCTGTGAATGCTTGTAAACGTGGCGCCAATAGTCGGGATACTATGTACAGTAACGTGAGGTAGGATGCTTAGTCCGTAGTAATTAAAGGATTCACCAGGTACCACTTCGACCAGGGTGAAATGCTCTGCTACAACATCTGAACTCCAGCCCAGACTGCAGGCCAGTTTCTCCATCGCCATGGTGAATATTTCCCGGGTTGTGATGATTTCTACCTGGTGGGGCATAAGCATTAACGGGAACATGGCGCAATGATCATCGTGAAGATGGGTAAGAAAACAGGCAGAAACCTGGTTCTTTGAGATCCCTCTTGCAACAAGGTGCTGATCCAGAAACGGGATTGAATCGATCAGGATATAGTCGCCGTTGTAACAAAGCGCGAGCCCCGTACAGGGTTCATTTGGAGTAAACCCGGATGCGCCACCAAGGATCTCAACACCAAGCTTAACCAGGCCGCCAGGGACATAGTCATTTTGAACCGCGTAGGGAGGGTCAATTTCTTCGTCCTGGTTCAGGTTTATATTGACGCTGCCTTCGGCATTATTGACCTGATAACTATCGGGGTCCAGGTGCTTTATAGTAAAAGTGCCAGCCCTTGCCTCATCATCCTCGTATGGGCAAAGGTTAAAAAAGCCCTCTACTGGAATCGTCTCCCCATTACCATCCTTGATGGCGATGGCAGATGCCACCTCCAACCATTCCTTTTTAAGCTCCTCGCCGGTTCCCCAGTCGTCGAGTTCCCCTCGGGTCGGACCCATCAGTGTATACCGCATCAGGCGAAGTGCCTGGCTGATATCATTGTTGGTACCTACAAGATTAAGCTTTCTTCCTTCCTCTAGTCCACGCGCGACGAACAGGAAGAAATAGATCGGGAATTCCAGGTTATTTTGCAGGGACCCGTCTTTTTCCTTGATATCGGTCAGCACCAGCGTGTCAAAACTGGTTATGTTGTTCAGCAACAGGCCCTTAAGCACTTCAGGTGGCTGCCCGAAAAGAATGCAGCCCGACTCGTCGCGAACGATTCTGCTGCCTTGTGCAGGTATAAGGGTTTCTGGTTTCGACATTTGTCGGCTCCAGGAAGATATTAGGTCCAAGTTTACGGAATGCATGTTTCAACGTCGACCCCATGTGCACAAAAGCCTGGAATTTATGGCGCCAATTTGGTTAGTTAGCAAGTTCGCTTTATGTGGGGTTGGTGATGAGTGAAAAAGTGCTTCTAACTGTAGAGGAAAAGGAACTGTTCAGGGATACCGTGTGTAAATTTCTGGATCGGGAAATTGAACCATATTATGAAGATTGGGAGCAGGATGAACTCTGGCCCAGGAAAGTGTGGAAGCAACTGGGCGAAAATGGATTTCTATGTGTGGACATGCCGTCTGAATATGGCGGCTATGATGCGTCCTTTGAACTGAGTTGCGTGGTTACTGAAGAAATCGCACGTGCCGGATATGGTGCGCTTGCTTCAGGTGTATCAGTACACTCGGATATCGTTGCTTCCTATATTCTGCACCTGGGTTCGGAGCAGCAGAAACAGAAGCTGCTGCCAAAAATGGTATCAGGAGACCTTGTTGGTGCCATAGCCATGACGGAACCGGGTGCTGGAAGTGACCTGCAGGGGATGAGCACCAGCGCAGTAAAGGAGGGTGATGACTACATTATCAATGGCCAGAAAATGTTTATTACCAATGGCCAGCATTGTGATTTCATTATAGTCGCCACAAAGACAGACCCCAAACTGGGTGCCCGGGGAATGACACTGTTTATAGTCGATTGCAATCTTGAAGGTTTTGAGCGTGGGCGCAATCTTGAAAAAATTGGACTCCACTCAGGAGATACATCTGAGCTCTTTTTTCAGGATGTGTGCGTATCAGCAAATGATAATCTGGGTGGGGAGGGGCAGGGTTTCATTAACCTCATGAATGAACTGCCACGCGAAAGATTGATCCTTGGAGTGGGTAGCGTAGGTGCCGCACAGGGTATGCTGGAAGAAACAGTTAGCTATGTGCTGGAGCGAAAAGTATTTGACAAGCCATTATCAATGTTTCAGAACACACGCTATGTCCTTGCTGAGATAAAGACTGAAATTGAACTCAACCGGGCGCTGGTGGAGAAGTATGTCAGTCGTTACGTCAATGGAGAATTGACGCCGGGTGAAGCTTCCCTGTGTAAGCTGGCGGCAAGCGAGATGCAAGGCCGCGTCGCTGACAAGTGTCTGCAGCTATTTGGTGGATATGGCTACATGCGTGAGTACAAAATTTCGCGGGCCTTTCTTGATGCCAGGGTACAGCGAATCTACGGTGGTACGTCTGAGATAATGAAAGAGCTCATATCGCGAGACCTGGTGGGTCGGTAGGTTTCGCACTTCCAAAGCGGGATAGAAAAAACACTTAAAGATATTTATTCTTGAGCAGGGCAGCGATTGCTTGATAGAAAGCCTTGTTGGCAGTATTTCGCGAAATGTGAGCGCAAAAATGTTAAAAAGAGGTTTGCATTAATGGTTCCCCGGCCCTGCTTCCGGATAAACCTACCGCATACTAATTCTGGGAGATAATACAAGTGCTTAGAGAAAGCGCTAAGAATCTGATGGTGCCAGCTTGCTATGAGCCGATAGGGGCATTCCATGTATAGGTGCAAAAACTTGTGCCTGCTGGCAGCGCTATACTCTGCACCGCTGGCTGCACAGAATCTAGTAATTGACCTTGCTCCTGATGAAAAGATCCTCGTGCAACATCACCTTGTTGATGTCGATCTCGACGGTAAACTGGACGAGCCTATCTGGCAAGAGCTACCTGCCTACGATGAATTCGTAGTCATTGAGCCTGATACGCTGAGCAAACCAACTTACCGGACCAGGGTTCGATTTTTCTATGACGATAAGAATCTTTATGTCGGTATTGATATGGACCAGCCTAAAGAGACACTTATTGCCCGCTTGTCCGGCAGAGACTCCCGTCGATTCAACCGTGACGCTATAAACATAACGTTAGATACCTCCGGTGAGGGTCGTTATGGCTATTGGTTTGGTATTGCCCTCGGCAATTCCGTGATGGATGGAACCTTGCTTCCGGAGAAGCAGTTTTCAAGCGACTGGGATGGTGCCTGGTGGGGAGAAAGTGAAGAAACCGGAACGGGCTGGTCGGCTGAGTTTAGAATTCCCTGGAGTAGCGTGTCTATGCCAGAAACCTCGGCTGTAAGGCGCCTGGGTCTGTACATGTCCAGGAAGGTGGCCTATATGGATGAGCGCTATGGCTGGCCGGCTTTGCCGATGACCATCCCCAAGTTTATTTCTGCCATGCAGACGCTCGAAGTCAAAAACGTGAATCCCAAACAACAATTTAGTGCTTACCCCTTTACAGCGTTAGCCGATGATCACATTGACGACGAAGTGAAATATCGGGTTGGTGCCGATTTCTTTTGGCGTCCTTCAACTAACTTTCAAGTGACTGCCACTGTTAATCCTGACTTTGGTAGTGTCGAATCAGATGATGTCGTGATCAACC
>PBRP01000008.1 GCA_002726655.1 Gammaproteobacteria bacterium | reverse complement strand
TACATAACCAAGCTCAAAATAAAACTACCGAGAAAATTAACCCCCAGTGTCCCCAACGGAAAGGTAATTGCTCCGCTCTGAATCCAACCACTCACGAAAAACCGAAGGATTCCTCCAATAAAACTACCAACCCCGATAATTAGCCACAATGGCATCAAGTCCCCCTTGTCGATAGAGTTACCACTATGAACGCATAAATCGCATTGTTCAAGTACATCCACCTTCTATTGTCAACCCTGAACATCAAGCCCCGATTCCTCAAACAGGAGTCGCCCCCTATTGATATTTTCTTTAACTCGCGGACCGGATCGTTCTTTCTTTAATCCTATTTTAGTATCCTAAGACAAGAAAGAAATGGTTCGTTATAGATGAAGTCACGAAACTCAGCGAATAAATCCGAACCTGCAACCTTGAAAAACATGATAAGACTGCAAACCTTTTAGGAAAGTTACTGAACGAAGGAAGAAGCAGACCAGGGATCTTTTATTCTTATGAGATTTATCTAAGGTTGGAAAAAGATTTTTCGATTACAGGCTTCAAAAGGATCAAAGTACCCGAAGGCTGCATCAACCCTTAGCAACTCCGAATACCACCCCTCAATGGAGTGTAACCACCGCATGTAGTTGGGGGACCGTCAGATTTATCGGGCCTTGCCCCATTGGTTTTTAGGAGGCCTAACACACCGATAAGAGTGGGAGCCACCTTGACCGCCGTCCACAGCCATCTAGGATTATTCCGCAATATGTAAACCACCATCTGCCCAAAGACTTTGGGGTCAAAATTAAAGCGCAGCGTTGCCCGCCTAACCCACTTTTGCAATTCCTCGTTGGTTAGACTGCACTTGATTGCGTTTTTTTCCGGTGTATCCAGAGGGGAGCCCTTGAGCACCGTAAGTTTATAGAACATTGCATGGTGAGGGCGACATCGGAGGGTAAAGTCGAGGGACCTCTGGATGGTCTCCTCGGTATCACCTGGAAGCCCGACTATCATAGCAGTCCCAGTCAGAATTTGACGGGCCTTTGCCTCTTGAATCAATTCATAGCCCAATTCGGTTTCTTCTTCCCGTCGGCTAATATTACCTAGGACCTCTGGGTCAGCAGACTGCACACCTATGGAGATGGTGTTAAGGCCTGCCTCTTTCATATGATCTAACATTTCGCCCCGGTGATTCCGAAAACTCGTCGGATGAAGGATACACATCCAATTAAGGTCGTATTTCCTATCACTGAGTTGCCGGCAGAAGTCAACCAACCAACGCTTACTGAGGCCAAAAATGTCATCTTGGAATGAGATGTATTTTATTCCGTATTTGCTAACAAGGATGTCGATCTCTTCCAAGACATTGTTCACGCTACGCTGGCGAACCTTCCGGGTCCAAACGGTGGGGCTGGTGCAAAAAGAACACGTAAATGGGCAACCCCTAGAAGTTATCATAGTGGTATAGGGGAGGCGATTGTTGACAATCAACAAATCGCGATACATATTTACGTCGATAAGATCACGGTTGGGATGGGGCAAGAGATCCAAGTCTGCTGGTTCGCGCGGCGCGGTTTGGACAATCTGCTTATCTCTTAAGTAGATAATATTCTGAATGTCCTCTAAGTCACGCAATCCTGCCGCGTATTCGCAGAGTTCTATAGAGGCGTACTCGCCTTCACCAAGCACCGCAATATCAGCGCCTGCATCTAAATAGGGTCTAGAGAGCAATGTTCCAGGTCCACCAACAACTAATAATTGCTCCGGCAGCGCCTTTCGGATTCGCTGCAAGAATAATGTCACCTTCAAGATTAAAGCATCGACCGTATAAAACCCCACCCAAGCGACATTTTCCTCCCTGCAGATCCGGATGATATCCCGCTCGTCGAACAGTTCACAAGTTTGATCGAGAATATCGTGATCTATGCCCACCCGCTTCAAGGTACCTGAAATGTAAACGAACCCAAGCTGTGGGCGGCGAACAATCTTGTAGAAACCTTTACCTCCCATCTGATAGTTCGAGTCTTCAGGCGCTACGTATATGAGCAGAACCTTTCCAAGGCCAGAGCGCCCCATAAGTGGGCTATTTTGAAGACTAGTGGCATCAACCGGGGAGAGAGGTTGCTTAAGTTTTCCGGAAAAGTTCACAGTAGTAAGCCTCTTGTCAAGTGGAGAATTAAGGTATTAATTCCCGCTAGTTTTAACGAGTGTCGCACGCAAGTTGACCGCGATTTCCCATTGTGAGAATGAAAACTCACACATTATGATACCAACTTACTTGGACTCGACTAAAATTCTACCATATTTTTGGCTTGAAGTTTTGAGCCTTACCTTACGCGGGAAACTGGGTACAAAGATCTAAGGTTATTTATTTCTGCATTCTTACCTGCAAAATCCCAAAAGATCTCAAGTTTCGCCACAGTCGCAGTCTTAAATTCAATTTCTTTTTCGTGTAAATAATTTCGGTAAAGGGCTGCAGGACCAGAATCGCTACTCAGGAAGATGAGCGCAAAATGAGGATCGCTCATCGATCTTGCTTTTCGAGCCTTCGAGGCCGGTTTGTCATAGAATTCGCTAACATTTATCTTCCCCGCGCTAAAAAAGGTAACCACTCCTGAAATGTCAAATGCAGAATAGGCCACTGAGATGCCTTCCGACTTCAAGAAATCAACCACATCATGAATATAATGTCTATTAAATTTAACAGGCTTAATCCCTTCCATTTGGCCTGTATCCTGATAAGCTTGGTAATTCGTAATAGAATAAAAACTCATCCATATCGCCATAATGAGAATGGGAAACCATTTGACCCTTTTCTGGATTTTATCCACATAAATTCCAACCCAAAGGGTGAAAATTGCAAACAAGGGAATCAAATAGTGCGGTCTTGGACCATTTTGAGTAATAATATTCGCTATACAAATTAAAATAGGCACCAAAAGAATTATGGAATCCGCCTTAAATTGCATTCCCTTCAAAGTCGCAATACTCTTCAGGTCAGCCCAGTTATTCGAAATAAAGGAAAAAGCTGAAAAAAAGAAAATAGCTATCAGAGATATCAACAAAATGCCAAGAATCATCCGGTAAGTATCAATCGGATTAGAAATTAAATCTTTAAAAGTCTCATAAAAACCCAAAACCTGCGGTCCTTCCACGCTAATTAAGTCCCAAAAATGGACGAGGAGTTTGGTTGGCAGAAGATCTAGGTCATGCCCTTGCCCCCCCCGTGAAGTTTCGCCAATGAGGATGCTCGCAATACGGGGAGACAGACCTAGCAAAAAGCCCGCCCCACCCACGGCAGCCAGATATTTTCTATCTGATTGAATACCAGCCGAAAAATAGGACTTGGCATTACGTAAAAAGGATATTGAACCCTGACGATCGATCAGAATTCGCAAAAAAATGAGGGCCAGAAGCTGCATTGCGGCCTTATGAAACTTATTGATTTGGAGAAGGGAAACACCCCCAATGTCCACTCCAAACCCACCAAAAATATAAGAAAAAACAACGCTAATAAAAAATATGAAAATAATAATGTCCAGCAGCAGGCAAAAAATTTCTTTTTTTGTTTTTTTGTTTTTGAACCGGCTAATTAGCGTACCAAATGATATTTTTTCTCGCAGTTGATTCCAACGGGGGTGAACTAGGGCATAAAGGATGCCAATCGTTGCAATATAGATCAATGAAATGGTGTAAGTGTAAATCGCCAGTCCCATAGTAAAAAATAAGAAGAAAATAATGGGGCCGTTATTTTTCTCCGACAATTTTAATTTTATAAAAAGAATAAAAATCAAGTTCCCCAAAAAAGCCGCTGGAATCTGAGGCCAGTTCTGTGCACTCACAAATGTGATATAAGTTGGGGTAAAAACCATCAGTATCAAAACGAGGTAGGCAGTGCGAGGAGCAAGCGTCTTAGCAATAAGATAAGTGGTCCAAAGATATAAAGTATAGAACAATGTTCCCGGGAGGTTGTTGTAGGCCATGCTAGTGGGCCCAAAAAACCACATAAAGGGAGCAGAGACAAGCCCGTATGTAAGCCCGTGCGATCGGGCATAGTCATAATAAAAAACAATGGGGCCGCCATTCAAAAGGTTTAAAATAGTACTAGCATTCAGCCCTAAATCCCCAGTAAAAGAATAATCGCTATTTAAAAAGTAGGGGTACCGAATCAGCACCAAAATCAGGTATGTAAGGAGGATGAGAAAAAAATGGTAGGCAAACCGACGTAAGTAGCTGAATCCAATATTTTGCACTCGAATCTCCAGTTAGTGATACAAGCCCTTAGTTAGGCCATGAAATCCTCTTGATTACTTACCTAGTATGGCCCTTAGGGCATTGCAAACATACTCCTGCTCCCCATCGGTTAAGGAAGGGTACATTGGCAAAGAAAAAATATCATTTGCAAGGGATTCGGTTACGGGGAGGTCACCCTCTTTATAACCAAGGGATGAATACCCGCGCATAGTATGAATTGGCCAAGGATAGCTAATGTTGAGAAAAATATTTTTCTTTTTAAGTTCCTCAATAACCATATCTCGCTCGGGATATCGAACTACGTATAGATAATAGGCATGATAATTTCCTTCTGCCACTTCGGGCAGGGTTAGCCCGCTGCCGCAAAGTTCTTGGCGGTAAACTTCTGCCAATTGGCGTCTTCGTGCAACATAACCCTCCAGGTACTGGAGCTTGAATGAGAGAATTTTGGCATGAACCTCGTCTAACCTGGAGTTATATCCATGCTCTTCAGAATAATACTGACCTTCCATACCATACATACGTAGTCGACGGACCTTATTTGCGATGTTTTCCTTTTGGGTAACCACCATGCCTCCATCCCCATAGCCCCCAAGGATTTTTGTGGGATAAAAAGAAAAAGCAGCAACATCCCCCAAGCATCCAGATCTTTTCCCTTCGAACAAAGCTCCTGTGCTTTGCGCGCAGTCTTCCAATACGCTGAGACCATGCTTCAGCGAGAACTTCATCACCTGGTTCATATCCACACACTGTCCGTAGAGATGAACAGGAAGAATACATTTCGTTTTTGAGGTCAGTGCTTGTTCGAGTTGATCAGCATTCATCAAGTAGGTACCGGGCTTAACGTCCACAAACCGAGGCACCCCCCCGGATGACATAATGGCCGAAACTGTAGGTACTGCCGTATTTGCAACGGTAATCACCTCATCTCCATCACCTATGCCCAAAGCCTTTAACCCCAACAACAAAGCATCCGTACCACTGTTTACCCCAACACCATAGTTGGAACCACAATATGCGGAGAATGCTTGCTCGAATTCGCAAACACTTTCCCCCAAAACCAACCGACCAGAACGAAACACCTCATCAACCAACCTGAGAATATCTTTCTGATGTATCTCGTATTCTTTTTTATAATCCCAAACTTGGATTTTCATATCGAATTTTCTTGCGCCGAATGCTGCATTTTTTCTCGAAAGGAAACATTCCGAAGCATGTTTCGTGGAAATTCTTCCCATGCTTTCGATTTAATAGCCTTGATCAGCCGAGAAAAAAACAATGAAAATGTATTCCCCGATGGGCAAGTGACAATAGACTGCTTATTCAGCTGGTTAACGAATATCTTATTTTTCAAATCAGGTGGAATAGTAAATACTCGATCTAAAGCAATGCTAATTTGAGGTCCTATCACTATTAAACGGTTTTGGTATTCGGTATCAAATCCAAAATGACCAACAAAACAACCCGCGCCAGGGTAACGAATCAACACTGAAAAAGCCGTGTCGACTTTGGTTTGCGTATGATAATCGAGTACCCTACACGCCACCTCTTCCGGATCTTTTTTAAACAATATCTGCCCAAGCTCAGCCACGTAAGACCCCATGTCTAATAAAGCCCCCCCTCCAAGTTCAGAGTGGTTTCGATAATTGGACTGTGGAAAAGGCGGAACGGAAAATGCGGCGAACAATCGGGTGATCCCCCCATGGGTTTCAACCAGGTTACGAACAAGATTGAACTGAGGGTGGTCTCCAATCACGATGGCCTCTGCAAGGCACAGACCCGCCTGATCGGCCATTTTTACCATGTGCTCGGTTTCGGCAAGCGAAAGAAATGCGGGCTTATCCACCACCACATGCTTACCCGCCTGAAGGGCCGCTCTTACCCAATGCCCATGAAGGCTGTTGACCAAGGAGATATATACTAGTTCAGCATCTGTTTGCTCTAAAGCTTCCTTATAGCTACCATAAATATTTCCAATTCCTAGATCGAGAGGATTGATGACTTCATCGGGGCACCGGGTTGCTAAATCAATCCCAACAATTTCATCGAGGTGATGTAGCGCTGAGATGATTCTACGACGAACAATGGAAGAATACCCAATAATAAGTATCTTCATAGAAAGGCCAATTATTCATTCCCCGAATACGAAGAGTTCTCCTTCTTCGGTCTCAGAACTTTGCGGACTATGGACTGTGGTTTTTTACCAATCGCAAGGTAAGTTCGGCCAATATACTCTCCAACGAGACCCAACATTAGAAACTGACCCCCGGCAATGAGAAAACCTACCGTTATAAGTAAATTTCCTTCCCGAGAAACAATGTCTAAAAAAAATAATTCAGAAAATATGGATAATAATCCCAGCGCCCCTATGCAAATCAATCCGGCCCCAAAAAAGATTCCTAAACGAAGAGGTCTGACCGAGAAATTGACGACTATACTCGACCATAAGCGGATGAGCCTTGATAAACTATAGCGGCTTTTACCTATCCTTCGCGAATGGTGCTGTGCGTTTATGAAGGATATATTATTGGTTACTTGGAAGATCAAACCATCTATATAGGGAAACGGTCCTCTATCGCGGGCAATCTCATCCACTACAAACCGTTTTACACACCGAAAACTTGACCAATAGAGATCTTTGGGCTTATCTAAAACCGCGTTGGCTGTCTTTTCAGCCAGCCAACTCCCCCAGTTTCTCCACCAGACATTCTGCTTCACATTGTAGTCACAATAAATTACATCCTTATCTTGTTTTTGAATAGACTCGTACAAACGCGGTATCTCGTCTGGTGGGTTTTGAAAGTCGTCATCCATAGTAATAACGTACCGGCCATTCACCAAACGAAAACCAGACATTACCGCATTATGCTCCCCGTAATTTTTTGTGTGCTCTATCACCGTCACAGGCACTAAAGATGTCCGGGCCAACTCCTCGCAAACTTGTTGGCTGTTATCCGTGCTTCCATCATTGACAAGAATGATCTCAAGACCACCAGAAATCTTCAGACTTCCGAGGTCACGGACCAAACAACCAATCGTTTGTGAACTATTGAAAACGGGAATTACAATGCTCAAACCTACCGACTCATCCATTTTAGGTCATACCCACTATAAAAAATTTAGGCAAGAAATTAAATTACGCGCTTCAATGTTAAAATATCTATGTTTAGTCAATTCCATAATCTGCCATAATGTCATCCAAATATAATTCTCTTTGAGATCGATTTTAGAATCGGGAGAGATTTCAATCACCATATACTGGTTCTGTTCATGGTAAAAGCGCCCTCCCTCTTCGGATTGAATTGATGAGTAACGTAAGTTTTCTGAAGAAACGTTTAAAAACAGATGAAGAAATGGCTGGGGGGTGGTCCCGTCGGCCCTTTCTTTCACATGAGAACAGGTAACAGTCGGCCCGATTTCGACTACTCCAATAGTGCCTGGGCACAGCTTAGCGCAGGTAAGGAAATGAAGAACTCCATTAATTTTTTGAGTCAAAAATCCGACTAAGCCATGGCCAGGAGTCTCAAGTAAAGGTTGAGACCACTGATCCACTTCTCGACCGCGGACCTTAACTTTGACCCCAATGACTGAAAAATACTGCCCCGTCTCCTGACGAATATTACAATCAGTTTGAATCCAGCCACGCATTTTATCCAGAGAGATGTGCTCGACCGCGAGGTAATACTTGGATCTCATTTCGGCATACCAACCTAGGATTTCATCTAAGGTGTAGCAAGCGGCTTCTTTAGCCATAGAACCCAAAAGGCTCTTGGAAAAACCTGTAATTCGTCGAGCAAGGTTTTGGATGTGAATTGATTCGAGAAAAAAGCTAACTCCAGAGGATTGATGCAGATCCATGTTCACAAATGGAATACACGAAAGAACCGATCGAGAGTCCATATTTACTATATTGTCCTTTAGGAGAAGCTGCTTAATCTGACCCAGTGTAAGCCAGCAAAAATTGTCTGAAATTTGGATATCATTCTCCACCTCAACCACCATATTGCGGTTGACTTTCTGAAAAAAACGAGCTCCCTGCTCAGATTGGATCTGATCTACCAGAATTTTTGCTTTTCCCCGATTTTTAAAATATTCCAGATAGGGTGGAAGTTTTCCTTTATGGACGCAAGTGTAGTTACTCCTTGTTGCCTGGACAGTGGGCGACAATTGCATTGAATTGATATTCCCCGGCTCCATTTTTGCCTGCATTAAAAAATAGCTCACCCCTCCTACTACTTTAGTGATGATACCTAGTATCCCCACTTCAGGTTGGGTTATGATTGGCTGATCCCACTCAGGGACTGGCCCGAAAGTGGTTTTTACCCTAACCCCTCCTACACTGAAAAATTTTCCGGATCGATGAACAAGTTGGTGGGGATAATCAGAAAAGCACCAGCCTTCCAACTCAGAAAGTGAGATTTTACAAACTTCAGACAAGCAGGTTTGGTTTTTTGATTTAAACCAATCCAAAAATTCATCGGTTGTAATAAATGGGTTGTCAATCGTCAAGGCCGATCGCAAAAAACTAGTCTCTTTAGATTCTTGTTCCTTATGCATTGTCATGAATTTTTATTGCTTTTAAATAATCATCCCAGGAACGAAGTGATCTCGATATATCGTAATGAGTACTAGCTAAGACTAGGCCGACTGCACCCGGCGAAAAATCGTAGAGCGATATATATAACATGCGGGGGAGGTAAATACCACGGCATGGATCGTTCAGCTCAAACGTTTTAGTATTTACCCCATCTGAAAGATCCATTTTAAAGCTACCGGCTACACCGATCAAGACCTGGTCTGTATCCATGTGTGCGTGCCCTCCCCGATCAGCAGTAATATGGTGGCAGTAGAAAACTCTCTTAATCTCGAAAGGGGTGTCAGCTCCCGCCTCAATGGATGTCAAGGTGCCTCTTGGATCTACCTTGGAAGGCAAATCAATCCACCGAACATTTTTTAAAGAATTCACAGGCATCGGACCTCCTCTGGATTTGAGAAGCCCTACAGAAAATCATAGGCCCCCCGGTCACACAGTTAATATCATGGACTCTTGATGGGCACTGATCAAAAAAAAGCCGCGCCCCAAACGAAACTACTGATCCCGTCAGCCAAAGAGACCTCCCTAGTTTTTGACTTCCTATTTCCCAAGCGCAGGAGGGCAAGCTCGAATTTTATTATGCGCCGGATCGAAATATGTTAGCGAGAAATTATAAATAGCAATAGAACAAAATTGAACAGGAGCAAGATATTAAAAAAAAAGACCGTCCATTTTTAATAATGCTCTCGCCAGACCAATTAATTTTATCAGTAATTACCGTTGAAAGTATAATTTGGGGGAATTATACGACTTTAGGCGTGCGACTGATTGAGATGGTGGGGTATTCTTTATTGCATTTTCATTCACATAACTACCTGGCCGCTATTTTCAACCTTCTTGGAAAGATAAGCTCTTTTGGTTACCATGATATCCATACACTTTTCAAGTTCTACACTGCGCTTTTCAAGGTCAAACGCGGGGTTTACTGTTTCCTTGAACCGCCTCCCGGATAGAATCGAAGCCCATCTTGATTTATCTTCTACAATCAAGCAACTATCAGGTTCATTGATTGTCTCTTTCTTTTCCTCTTTCGTAAAGTCATAAAGGTAATGTTTAAATGTTCGTATTATCAGTTCAACGTATTCTTTTATTGAGTGTTTAAAACTGAACACCTTCCTACCATAGGCCGTTACCGAAAAAAGATAGTGTATGAAAAAAAATATTTTATTAGGCTTCCAGTAAATTAGCCTGTTAACAATTAAGTTGCGAAGTCTTGGGAATTTAACAGCAACAATCCCTAGTTCACATAAATTATATTGCGCGTTTACTTCTCTCTTTGTAAAGCAATTTAAAGGGCTGGCATTTCGCATGCCATAGTTAATGGGGTTCTTCTCTGGGTTGTACACCCCCGCATCTAGACAGTAATCCCCTAAATCTGTTCCGGGATAGGGCATAAAAATAGAAAAATTCGGCATTTGAGGTTTTACTTTCATGACAAAATCGAGAGACTCGATATCATGACCAAGGGTTGTAAATGGCATTGCTAGCATTGTGTTCGCATAAACATTAATCTTGTGTTTCTTAGCATTTTTAAACGCCTCTTCAAATTGTTGCTTAGTTCCTTTGCGACGCAACATTTTTTCTCTTATATCATCGTTTGCCGTTTCTATTGACATTGCAAGAGAAAAACATCCGGATTTTTTTAAATAATAAGCCATTTCATCCGTAAGTGATTCAGCGCGCATCAATGCATAGTAAGGAATTCCTATCTCTGAGGGAAACTTTTCAGCAAACTCTTTTATCCAGTCGTCAACCTTTAAGACAAACACATCATCCTGAATGCGGATGAAATCAACACGGTATTCACTAACAAGCCTCTTGGTTTCTTCTATTACAGAATCAACACTTCGCCTTCTTACGATCCTTCCATTATCTTTAAAAGTTGCGTTGTAACGATTGTTAAAGCAATAGGGGCAAGGAAAAGGACAACCCCTGCTGGCCCATATACCCTTAACTCCAAAATTTCCCATCTCTGGATAAGAATAGACTAGCTCTCTATCCATAAAGGGAACGGAATCTAAGTCTTCAATCAGGTTTCTTTTATTTAGCGGTCTATCGCTGGACAAAAGAATATTAGGAATTCCTTCAAGGCTCCTTCCTTCCTCAATACAATCAACCACATCAACAATTGCCGCATCTCCCTCGCCAACACATATGGCATCAATCATAGGATCATCAATACTCTTTGGATACAGACTGGCATGCGCTCCGCCAAGTAAAGTGAAAATATTTTTCTTTTTACGAAGAGCATCATTAAACTTTTTCATATCCAGCATATCAACAGACATCATACTGTACGCTAATATGTCAGGGTTAAAGGCTGCTATCTTCTCTTCCACATTTTCCTTTTTCAAAGCGCCTAGTGCTACTTCATGCCCCTTTTGTTTTAGAATAGCCGACAATATCATCGGGCCAAAAGGTTCGTTTAAACCTAGGTCATTGACTATAAACATTACTTTCAATAGATTTCTCCGCTATCGTGGTGGCTGGTTCACAAATATATAAAAACCAATTTTCCCCCACCCTTCTACCATGATTTTGAAACACCAAACTTTGCTTGCAAACTCTCCGCAAGCCCTTCTTTAATAACCCTACCGTCATACAGTACATGAATATTACCCATATTCCACTTAGATGCAAATGTCACTCAAAAATATCAGAAAAAAATAAGCGAGCATTTCATCAACTGTGGGTCCCCTCTACCAAGGAAGTCGGCCCTCTACCAAAAAGAGATTGCAGCTTAGCATTTACATTGGTACAACCTACTGGGAGGGTGTGGCTCAAAATTTAAGACCCAAAAACTTGGATCTGGAGCGGGTTGGCCAGAAATAATAATTAATTCACCCTGTGGAGAAGGATGTGGCAAGAGTAGCTTTTTTACAAAATATCTGGTTTGAGTGGTTAGGAGTCATGTACCTTTCTGCAGTACTAAAAAAAGAGGGGCATGATACCGATATATTTATCGGGGGAAAAGAAAAAATTTTGAGAGAATTGAAATCCTATAACCCTGATGTTATTGGTGTATCTCTGATGGGCATTCAAAATGACTGGCTCAAGGATGTGGCGGCGGGGTTAAGAGCTAGCGATTTCAAACAACCCATAATTGTCGGGGGTCCGGAAGCAAGTTATGCCCCAGAAGAAGTCATTGGGATGGAAGGCATTGACGCAATTTGTATTGGAGAAGGCGAAGGTACAATCAAAGAATTTGTCGAAGCAGTCGAAAAGAAGAAAAAATATGACGGAATCGCCAATTTATGGATTAAAAAAAATACTAACGGGACCACTGAAATAATCAAAAACGAGGTCAGAAAACTGGAGAATGATCTTGACCTAATTCCTACTCCTGATAGAGACATATACAGAAAAGAGGCATACTTCGAGCAACAAAAACCTTACGAACTTTTTGAGGCGAGTAGGGGTTGCCCATTTGACTGTAGTTTTTGCTTCATTCACCAGTTCAGGGATTTGTATAGAGGGAAAGGGAAGGGGCTCCGGTTACGCACACCGCAACTTGTGGTCGATGAAATAAAAGAGGCTAACCGAAAATACGGAATACAACAAGTGATGTTTGTTGATAGCACCTTCAATCTCAATAGGAAATGGGTAATTGAATTCTGCAACCTATTTGCTGAGCAAACCAATTTAACAATGACAGTTAATATTAGAGCGGATGTCATGGATGAAGAAATCATGCGTGCGCTCTCAAGGGCGCGGTGTGATCCGGCTAGATTTGCAATTGAGACAGGCAGTGAAGAGATGCGCAATTCAGTTCTTGAGAAAAAACTAACTGATGAACAAATCTTAAGGACGGCAAAACTTTTTAAGAAATATAATGTACCATTTTTGACATTCAATATGATGGGACTGCCAAGCGAAACTCTGGATATGGCTTGGAAGACAATAGAAATGAACCGAGAGATCAATCCCGATGTGGTCAATCTGGATTTATTCATGCCTTACCCAAATCTCAACCTTACCAAGTATGCGTTAAACGAAGGTATGTTGGATGAGGCCTCTCTCAAAAAATTAGGTGAGGGAGAACATAAAATGTTTAGATCCGTATTAAAGCAGAAAGAAATAAAGGAGGTCTCTAATTTGCAAAAGTTTTCCCTGCTTTTGATACGATTTCCAAAACTGCAACGTATCGCCGAGAAACTAATTAAATTACCTGAAAATATAATATTTGATGGAATTTATGGCCTCTCGCAGGTTATTGAGTTTCTGGGCTGGACTAAGAGTTCTAAGAAAAGGATGATCTTGGATATTGCCAAGAATTTCAGACAATTAGTTTTAAAGAATTAACTTAAAGGCTGGTCGGCCTGAATCAACCCTGAGCGGCACGCCCCGATTCGTCATGCTCCGCCTTCCCATCCGACTCGAGAATCTTTACTGACTGATCCAGCTGCGCGTGGCGGCCGAACAAAATGAGGATGTCACCCGACGTTAGACTAAACTGTAGATCCGGGTTGGGGTGAACCTCATTATTCCGCACAACAGCGATCACGCGCGCGCCGGTCCGTTTCCGAAGTTGAAGGTCGTCCAAGGTTTTCCGGTTGCACCAGAAACCGCTCTGAACCTGAAAAGACTGTGTGAGATTTGCGGTAAGAAAGGTGGAAAACTTTTTCATACTCTCAATGGAGAGCGACAAGCCCCGAAACATACTGTACCCTTCAAGCCTTGCCAGTTCCACCTGCTGTTCGATGACGTTGGTAGGAATTCGGTACTCTCTCAACACCCGAGAGAAAATTTCAACGGAAGTTTCGAACTCTTCTGGGATGACCTGATCGGCTCCCGCCGCCTTGAGTTCTTCGACCTGCGAAGCGTAGCGGGTGCGCACAAGAATATAAAGCTTGGGGTTGAGTTGTCGCGCCAGTTTGATCCCCTGATGCGTGACAATATTATCGGGAAAAGCGAAGACCATCATTTTTGCCCTTTTAATCCCCGCCTGAGCTAGGATGCCCCGGTGCGTCGCATCCCCATAAATTGCCACCATTTTCTCGGTTAGTGCGCGTTTAATCGAATCGCTGTCGATGTCCAAAATGATAAGGGGTATGTTAGTTTCACGAAGCACTCGGGAGAGAGTGCGCCCAATCAAGCCATATCCTGCAATAATAACGTGTTCGGAGAGAAGCTGAGAGGGAGAGGGTTTCCCTTCTTTGGCCGGTTCGGGTCCCCATGGTGAAAATAACCGGATAGAGAGAAGTGAGGAAGTCTGGATGAGCACTGGAGACACCAACAAAGAGATTATGGAGATGATCAAAAAAGACTGGTACTGGGTTTCCGTAAAAATATTCTGTTCCAACGCCAGACCGGCAAGGACCAATGAAAACTCGCCAACCTGAGCCAACCGCAAACCCACTACAAATGAAATGCGAAGCGAGTCCCTAAACGCAGCCGCAGCCAAAAATGCTATCAAAAATTTTATTCCGATCAGAATAGCGGCCCACCCCAAGTAAGTGGAAGCGGATGCCAGAAACAGATCAATCTCAAGCAGCATGCCCACCGATATAAAAAATATGCTGACGAAATAATCTTTCAGCGGGAGAATCTCAATACTGATCTGGTGGTTATATTCAGACTCTGAAAGAATTAATCCGGCGATAAACGCTCCCAAAGCCACAGTGAGTCCAGCAGCATAAGAGGCCCAACCG
>PBRP01000124.1 GCA_002726655.1 Gammaproteobacteria bacterium | reverse complement strand
TGGTGGTGAGTGGGCGGGGAACGGTTATGCAGCCCGGTTGCCCTATCCAGACCAAGATGTTCCAATATCCTCTCAATGATCGCAGGTTCTTCAATACAGCCGATGACACTTACATTGCCACCGCACTTTTCACACTCCTCTACCTCTATCGGATGGCCGCCCCACTGAACATTCTCTTCAACCGCTGTCTATATATGTCAATTATATTGACATAATATTCGCACCTAAATGGTATTCTTTTAGGTGTGGATATCTGGTATTCGTACAGTTTTCCGATTTTTGCGGGATAATCGGCGTTAGTTGCATAACCAGAGTCAATGAATTTCATCTGGTAATTCTTTTACAAAATAAAATAGTCAATAGGTTTGACGTTTTTTAAAAATGTACATAGAATCGGAATTAGTTCAGCATTGGTCATTGGCAACTTGCTGAATTGATGTATATATGAATTGATGAATAATATTCAGCAAAATGGAGAAATGAAAAATGAGTGAAGCAACAAATATTGAACTTAATGGTGTACACCATTTGGCTCTGGTGTGTCGTGATATGGAAGTAACCGTTGATTTTTATACAAATATTCTTGGTATGCCACTGATTAAGGGATTTGATATTCCCGGTGGTCAGCATTTCTTTTTTGATATGGGTGGTAACAATCTGCTGGCATTCTTCTGGTTCAATGATGCACCAGATGCAGCACCAGGTGTCTCATCAGCAGCGCACCTACTCGGCACTGGTCGCATTAGTTCGGGTCATGGATCGATGAATCACGTCGCCTTCGATGCTCCAATGGATAAGATTGAAGCCATCAGGGAAGAGTTGATTGGCAAGGGGGTTGATGTTTCTGACGTCATCAACCATGCAGATATTTCGACCCAGCCAGGTATTTTGCGAACCACAAAAGAGGTTGAGGAAGAAACCTGGTTACGATCCATTTACTTTCTGGACCCGGATGGAATCATGCTGGAATATTGTGCCAACGTTAAAGGCGGCACAGGTGATGTATCCTTGCCTGTCAATGCCGATGGTGTGAAAGCAGATGGGAAAGGTCTGGACGGAGATTAAGGCAGTAGTTGCCGTATTCCTCCACTAAGGTATGCTTCATGCTTCATGCTTCATGCTTCATGCTTCATGCTTCATGCTTTATGCTTGTTCGGCTGCCCTTTTTGCAGCTATCGAACTTTTGCAGCTATCGAACAGATACTTAACTCAGAAATGAATAGGAATTATTATGCCGCGTCTCAGGCAAGTTTCAAAAAGTGAAGCAACAGGGAGTGTTAAAAAGTTTTACAAAGCGTTATTCGGTGACAAGGATCCGGTGGCTGAACCTGGTACTGCAACAGGCACTCCGGGTAATTGGTGGACTGTTTTTGCGCTGGTCCCATACATTTTTGATCATGCCACTAGCCATTTTGGCATGTTCGGGATGTTCGCTAGCGAGAGTATTAGCAAGCTGGATAGCAAAGCCCGTGAACTGGGGATTATGCGAGCAGGCTATGCTCAGGGAAGTCAATTTGTGTTCTCGCAGCATTGTAAAGCTGCAAGACGATTTGGAATCACCGATGGGCAGATTGCGGCGATACCACACTGGCAGGTATCCGATGTCTTCGACTCAAAGGAACGTGCAATTCTGGCCTGGGCTGATGCTCTGATTTATGACGGTGGTCGTGCCTCCGATGAACTTTTTGAAGCGCTGCACTCTCACCTGTCGGATGAAGATATTCTGGAGCTTACATATCACATCATGGGATATAACCTCCACGCGGTGTGTTGTAAAGCCCTTCGCCTTGAATTCGATGATGTACCAGAGAGAATCAAAGAAGTCCCAGTGCCTGGAGAAGGAGAGGCTGCTGACTGGGCTGGCTCAGCCTGGCAGAGTAAAGATTGAGTTGTTAATAAATTAGATTGGAAACAATGTCCTGGTTTTTGAAAGACTAATATAATCTAGCCCGCATTATTCATGAAGGGATCGGTGAGAGAATAAATGCCGGGGTCGCGCACGACCAATACAAGCGGAGCGGTTTTGGATTTTTGCGCTTGAATCATAACCGTAGCTATGGTGAAAGTAGGAAAATTCGAGATGTGCAGCCAGATTTGTTCTCTCATTGATCAGGTACAGAGTGTAAAGTTGAGAAATTATCCAGGACGGACCTATATTGTTGATTCATATTGGTCTAACGATAAAAATTAACCGCCTTCATGAATAATGCGGGCTAGAGGTAGAGTTTTGGCGAATGTTCTTGTGATCAAATCCAGTTTGATGGGAGAGGCGGGGAATTCCAACGCCCTTGTTGATCTGTTTCTTGATAAATGGCGAATCAATAATACACATGATGTCGTGTCGGTTCGCGATTTTAGTACAGATCCCATTCCTCATCTATCTCGTGAGCGATTCATTGCATTTACCACGCCGGAAGATGATCGTACTGAAAGACAGAAAAGTGAAGTGGCTTTGTCTGATGAGTTGATTGCTGAGTTCATGGCCGCTGATGTTCTAGTCCTTGGTGTTCCCATGTACAACTTCGGTATACCATCTACATTGAAAGCTTATATCGATCATATTTCTCGTGTTGGTAAGACTTTTCACTATACTGCTGAGGGTCCAGTCGGATTGGCTGGAGAAAAGAAAGTATTCGTTTTGGGAGCTCGTGGCGGTTTTTATCTAGAGACACCCAACGACACTCAGACACCCTACTTGAAATCAATTCTCAAGTTCTTTGGTTTGGATGATGTGACTTTTGTGATTGCTGAAGGATTAAATATCAATCCGGAACAGAAAGAGAAGTCCATGCAAGAAGCCAGGACCCAGATTGCAGATCTGCTGAGCTGATATTTATTGAGTTACTATACGTGGTGCTAGCCCCATGGTTCACCAAGTGATCGATTCTAGAGCAAATGCCGGGGTCGCGCACGACCAATACAAGCGGAGCGGTTTTGGATTTTTGCGCTTGAATCATAGCCGTAGCAATGGTGAAAGTGGAAAAATTCAGAATGTGCAGCAAGATTCCGGGGCGCCGGACTGGGGCTAGGATTGATCAGGCACATATTGTACTACTGCCAAATTTAGTAATTTCCTTGTAACATGTTGAATCAAAATAATCTAACAGGAAAACAACGCCGCCTTGGTGAAATATGGGGGCCAATCATTTCAATCCTGTTGATTGCCAGGCGAGCATCTCCATCTGGTCATCACTTCTCTTCCATACACTTAGAAATTTGTTCTGCATTTGTTGGCTGGTACCCTTTTTCTGCACTTGCCCGAGCAGTGTGCCGCTATAGATAAAGGTATCACCGTGTTTGCTGATCTGTGTATCCCTGGTCTCCAGAGATTCATAGATCACAGATCTGGAACTAATGGTTTTCAAAATCGCAGGTTTGTTATCTGTTTGGCCAGATGAATGTGTCCAGACGAGATCGTCGCTCAAGTAGTTGGCCAGAGTAACAAGGTCTGCTGCAATCATGGCAGTTCGACGTGCGATATCAGCGTTCATCAAGTCATTATAATTTTCCATGTACTCCTCCTGGTGATGTATTTCTTTATGTGCTCTGGTACTCACGTGCGAGCACCAGGCTTGTCAGGGTTTCATTAATGGGCGCAATTGTACCTGCTTTCGTTGCTTCACGTGGGATAGCACCGTTGATCATACCGATTTCGCTTCTGCGACCCATCTCAATATCTATGAGCACAGAAGGTTTTGCATTCGGCATACGAATTGCGAAATCCCGAACATATTGTATGGGATCATCCACCATGATGTTGATGCCACGTGCCTTTGCAATAGTCCAGGCTTCCATAGCAGCATTCTGACTGACAGGGCCGATCTCTGGGTCGTCCATCACCTCGCCAATGGTCATCCCGGTCAGGGCAGAGAGCGCACTATAGGCTACATTACAAATTAGTTTTTCCCATTGCATGCTGACAATATCATCGACAGCCTCAGCATCGAAACCTGCTGCTTTCCAGATACTGGCAATGTCAGTGACCACGTCTTTGTCAAGCTCAGCATAGCTGCCCATTCTGATTGCCTTCATATCATTGTGATGTGCGTGACCTGGCGCCGACAGCGAAGCACCGAAGCCCTGCGCAACTCCAACGATTAAGCGATCATGACCAAGTATCTGAGCCACCAGGTCTGCGCTGCCAAGACCATTCTGAATAGTTAGCAACACCGTGCTTTCATCGATCAGTGGTTTAACCATGGTTGCAGCAGACTCAACATGTGCACCTTTGACGGCAATCACCAGTAAATCTATAGGCTGTTCTGGTAACTCAGTAAAGGCACTAATTTGCACCCTGCGGTCACCACTTGCGCCAGAGACTCGTAGACCATGTTCGTTGATGGCATGAACATGCACCTCATTTGTATCGACAGCGGAAACATCATGACCCGATGATGCCAATAGCCCAGCGTAGATAGATCCCATCGCTCCACAACCTAAAACTGTAATTCGCATGTTTATCCTCGTGGTCACATATTATCGCGCAGTAATTGAAGATCTTCGCGTAGCTCATCTTTTTGCTCGAGGCCAAATCCGGGAGCATCCGTGGGCCAGACTAATCCCTGTTCAATCTTGCATGCAGCGGGATAACCACCGAAAGGCTGGAAAACCCCTGGATAAGCCTCACATCCACCGAGTTCCAGACCGACTGCAATGTGTAGATTAATCAGGTGTCCACCATGGGGATAGCATTGTGTCCTATGGAATCCCTCAGCCTCCAGGGTAGCAATCATCCCGGCATATTCCGTCAAGCCATAGCTGAGACCTGCATCCATCTGGAAGATATCCTTGCCCTGTCTCATGCCGCCAAAGCGAATCAGGTTATGAGCATCAGCTCGACTAAAAAGGTTTTCACCGGTAGCGATGGCTCCAGAATAGGCTTCCGTAAGTTCACGGTTTAACTGGTAGTCCAGCGGATCTCCGGGTTCTTCGAGCCAACGAAGATCTAGAGGTGCAATAGCATCTGCAAAAGCAAAAGCAGCCTTTTTTTCGAACCGACCGTTGGCGTCGACGGCAAGAAGCTTTCCATCGCCAGCTACTTCCAGGCCAACCTCAATTCGGCCTAAATCTTCATCAAGTGAAGCACCGCCAACCTTCATTTTGAGTCCGTCAAAACCCATTTTGCGATAGCCTTCCAGTTCATTCCTCAGGCCTGCAATGGAGTCATCCGGATAGTAATACCCACCTGCAGCATAGACAGGAGTTGCATGAAATTCTGGATTGCGACCGAATGCTTTTGCGATCGTGACATATGCTGGTTCGTCGGCTAGCTTGGCGTTCAGATCCCATACCGCTAGTTCAAGTGCTCCCAGTGCGCTCGCTCTATCACCATGCCCACCAGGCTTTTCGTTTTGCATGGCTGTTTGTGCAATAGCTGCCGCATCAAACTGATGCCCATTTTCATTCAGCAGACTTTCGGAGTCTGCACTCAAGATTCGAGGAATCATGCGTTCACGCAGAATGCCCGATTGCCCATAACGACCGATGGAGTTGAAACCAAATCCCATGACATACTGGCCGTTTCTGATCTGATCACTAACAAGAGCAACAAGCGATACAGTGTGATCACTGAAGCTGACCACTGCATTGGCCATGTTTCCCTGTAAGCGAATGGTTCTATCGTGGATACTGGTGATGCGCATACAGGTGTACCATAGGATTTTGAATTGCCAAACCTCTGACTAGAATGCTCATCAGCTGCAATATCATTGAGTAGATTGTAGGTTGTGTGCTGGTAAATACCAGATAGGTGAAGTCCACGCACGATCCTGCACTGTTTTCATTGCACCGGGGAATTCTCCTGGCCAAAAGCAGGAAGGCATTCGCTATTACCTTTCTCCTGATGGATCTCAACAAGGCGTTCATAGCGTGTACGTAGATCAAGTTGATGCTCAACTTCCGTTTCAACATCAAAACTTTTGCCATCACCCATATTGGTATTATGTGGAATCGCTATGGCCTCACATCCATTTTCAGATTTGTACTGTTTGTCCAATTCTTCCCAGAGTTTTTATGGTGAGGGAAAATGCATATAGTCAATTGCTCTCTCTGTCACATTTGAGTTTGCGAAGATAATATTCTGATGATTGTAGCTGTAGTCAGGAGTAGCTGACCATCCAAAACCCACCATGGTCGTAAATTCACATGGATCATTTGCCTGATTGGTCTGGATCTGTACCCTTTGCCACTGTGATGATTGGACCGCCGTACAATGCGCTTCATCCGCCTGGCAGATCGGAGTAGGTTCTGGGATGGCTTTGGTAATTGTAGGTAGCACATATTTCCCGAATACCAGCTGCCCGGTCGCAGGACTGTTCTTTTCCGTCATGGTGTTACAGTATGGATCATCAGACCACTCTGGATCAGTGCAGATGTAGAGTAGATCAAACCATTCGGCATGGTCTGTAACGGACATGAAGTCGAGTGGACGTTCAAGAACCACCGGTCCAACTCCTGCCAGGTCTGGCGGTTCACCTCTGGCAAAGCGGTAGGCCTCTGCAGGGCTCGCCAGGGTCCATATCCCCAGGCATCAAGAGAATAGGCCGAGTGGACGAGTGGACCTCCCCAATAGACATTCTGTACGCCTTCCTGATAGTAGGTGCAGTGTCCATTCTCGTCGGCTGATGCATACACGGCAGTGCCGACCAGCAAGGTAAAAAACAGCTTCAAAATCGCTTCATGACCTCTTGCTCCTGAATCAAATAGAATGCTATACGCTGATGTAAGTCAATATATTCGAACTATAGCGACTTTAGTCGTAAAGATAAATTTACTTTGCAACCTAAGCAAATGTATCCTGTGTCTTTCAGCAATTGAGAAGTGATGACAATGCCTCAGGAATGGCAGCGAAGATTTGTATCCCTGGAATCGGCCACAGGTAAACGAAATGGTGCTGGATTTCGACCATGCCAGGGACTCTACTACCAACCCAGGGAGACGAGAGCTAAAACAGCACTGATTGCGACTCATTACAATGTGGATTTCAGTGAACATTACCTGGGTGAATACATGGCAGCCAGGGGATTTGGATTTTTAGGCTGGAATACCCGCTTTCGAGGTAACGAACCCTTTTTTCTCCTGGAACATGCACTCATAGATATTGGTGAAGGCGTGAGATGGTTGCGCGAGGAAGCGGGTGTTGAACAGATCGTTATTCTCGGAAATTCAGGTGGTGGATCATTGATGGGTGCCTACCAGTCACAGGCCAAAGGTGTGACCATGCGGACAACACCAGGATTGGAATTGCCCGAGGCTCTGGAGTCCATCCAACCCGCCGAACTCTACATATCACTATGCGCGCATGGTGGTCGACCGGAAGTGTTAACAGCCTGGTTTGATCCATCTATTACGGATGAAAAGGATCCTACAAGCATTGACCCAACACTTAATATGTACGATGAAGCAAATGGCCCTCCCTATTCTGAAGCATTCATCAAGCGATATCGTAATGCCCAGCAAGAAAGGAACCACAGAATAACAGCGTGGTGCCACGAGGAACTCAAACGAATCAGTAAGCAGGGTATGGTTGATCGTGCGTTCAATCTGTACAGAACCTGGGCTGACCTCAGACTTATGGATGCAAGCATTGATCCGTCCGAGAGACGTGAGAAGTGGTGTTATGCAGGTGATCCGAAGATGGCTAACTTCTCACCCAGAGGGATCGGCTTGACCAACACACTTCGTACCTGGCTGTCCATGTGGAGCCTTTCCGATTCCTTTTGTAGTGGCTTGCCGCACCTTGAAAGGGTTGATGAACCTGCACTTGTGATACAAAGCACTGCAGATACTGGTGTGTTTCCAGGTGATGCAAAAGAGATTTATGACGCACTCGCATCGGAAGACAAGCATCTTGAGATGATTCCTGGGGACCATTATTTCGAGACACCTACCAATGCTCGTGATGATGTAGCCGACCTGATCGCCAACTGGTTAGCCCGCCACGAACCTTGAATATGAATAACTTATGACAAAGAAACAAAAAAAGTCTGCCTATCTGGATCCGCTTCACAGTATTGGATACCTGTCACGCATAAACTTCCGTGCATTCAATAAAGCGCTTGAGCAGTTGATTGCACCTCATAAGGTGAGCCAGGGACAATGGCGCTTTTTGAGGGTTTTATGGGAAGAGAATGGGCTTACCCAGAAAGATCTGAGTGACCGGGTAGGTATTACGGAGGCAACAACGGTTAATGGTGTACTTGGTCTTGAGGAAGCCGGTCTCGTTACTCGACGCAAGAGTAAAGTAGATGCACGCAAGATGATGGTTCGCCTGACTCCGAAAGCCCGATCGCTCCGAAACAAATTGATTCCAATGGTCGTCAAAGTTAATGAACAGGCACTAAAAGGTATCAAGAAGAAAGACATTGTGGTAGCAAGGCGCGTGCTTACACAAACCTTCAATAATTTGACATCCGAGGATGACTAATGGACTTATCCTTAATGCCGACTAGCCTGGTGGGCAGTTACGCGCAGCCAAATTGGCTGATTGACAAAGACAGATTGGGGCAGCGACTTCCTCCACGCGTTTTACTCCACGAGCTCTGGAGAGTTGAACCGGAAAGACTTGAAGAAGCCCAGAATGATGCGACCATCATCGCCTTGATCGATCAGCATTATGCTGGCGTCGATATTGTTACTGATGGTGAAATGCGAAGAGAAAGTTACTCAAATAGATTCGCGAATGTGCTGGATGGCATCGATATTGATCATCCCGGTGAAGCAATCGACAGAACTGGCAAACCTGTTCCTGTTCCAAAGGTGGTGGGTCCAATAAGTAGAAGGGAAGCTGTAGAGGCACCCTTCGTTGATTTTCTGAAAGCACATACCGATAGACCGATAAAAATTACCCTGCCTGGCCCGTTTACCATGGCCCAACAGGCACAAAATGATTATTACCCGGATGGAGCATCACTGGCCCTGGTCTATGCAGAGGTTGTTAATGAAGAGCTAAAAGATCTTTTCGCCGCAGGCATAGATATCGTTCAGCTCGATGAACCCTATGTACAGGCTCGCCCGGATGCGGCCAGAGAATACGCTGTGGAGGCGATAGACAGGGCGTTAGAAGGTGCAACGGGTCCGACGGTTCTACATGTCTGTTTTGGTTATGGCAAGCATGTAGATAATAAACCAGATGGTTATGCATTCCTTACTGAATTAGATGCCTGCAAGGCCAATGAAATATCGGTAGAGTGTGCGCAACCCAGACTGAAAATGGAAATTCTTCAGGGATTGCCATCAAAGAAGATACATGTGGGGGTGATCGACTTGAGGGATCAGTCCATCGAAACACCTGAAATCGTCGCAGGCCGGATAGAAGCAGCACTTGAGTATGTTCCAGCAGAACGTATGGTCATCGCACCAGACTGTGGAATGAAGTACCTTCCACGGGACATTGCCTTCAAGAAACTCAGTAATATGGTGAAGGGGAGAAACCTGGCACTAGCTGCTCACAAGTCCTGATCACAACCAAATTGAAATAGGGGGCGCGAGATCCCGGACAGCAAAGTGCCCCGACAGATCCCGCGCCAGGGGGATCAGAACCGCCATGTTCCATCTAGCATGATTGAACGACCAATACCCAGACTGCGAAACTGATTACCGGCGATATTGTAGGCATGGTTGATAACCATCTCATCGCTGAGATTGCGACCAGTGATACCGACTTCCCAGCGGTCGTCTATTGCTGCAAATCCGATTCGTGCATCCCACTTTGTGAATGAATCCTGTGTTGAATATTCAGCCTGGGTAGGCTGAACGAAGTATTCATCCGAGTGATACACTGAAGCAGAAGCCTTCAGCAGAATACCTTCTGTCAATTGAGACTCCCACAAGGCGCTGAGATTAAATTCCATATCCGGTGAGCGTTCCAGTTTTTCACCTTTCTGATTTTCTGTTCCAGAGACCGGATCACAGTCTGCATTTTTTGTTGCGCCACTGGAATCTTCAACACATTGTGCACCAGCAAAGTCATCGTACTTCGCATCAATCCAGGAGGCCGAAGAGTGTAGTCTGAGATTTTCTGTGGCCTGCCAGCTCAATTCAACTTCGACGCCATCAACGGTCGCACTACCAGCATTACCGATAATAAACTGGGTACCATCATAGTTGGAGGTTTGCAGATTGGTGAACTCGGTTGTGAACACCGCAACAGCCAGATTGGCTGCACCATTCGCCAGGCTGGTTTTCATACCCAGTTCCCAGCTTTCTGCTTCTTCGTTCTCGAAGTCGAAAATACCGTTGCCTTCTTCAAGCGTCAGCCCAGCACGGACGATGTCCGAATCAACAGCAGATACACCAAAATACTGCTGAAGATAGGCAGTTTCACCAGCCCTTTGCAGCAGCTGCTCACCCAGATTGGCATCGTTGGCTTTCATACCACCGGATTTCGATCCCTCGGCGTACGCGAAGTAAGCCATCATGTCGTTGTTGACGTCATATTGAAACCGGATAGATGGATCGAGGCTGTCGTCCGATCGGTTCTGCCGGAACAGATACTCGGGCTTGTGACCTGCGGTACTCTGCAGTACCCGCTCCGGGTTGAAAGTGCCACCGGTAAACAAAAGCGGGAAGGCAAACCCAACGGCATCCTGGTCCTCATCGGTATATCGCACATCCAGAATAGCTCGAAATCTTTCGCTCACATTCCATGTTAACTGACCATAAACCGAATAAGTCTCACTCTCCCGGGAGAAGTTTCTATCCATTCCCGAACCATGAGTAAAGGCCCCTGACAGCGGCGGAATATTGACACCCACAGCAATAGGAAGGCCTATAATCGCTTGCCAGAACAGCGGGTGGAAGGGTGAGAATTGGCGTGTCGTCAGATCAGAATCCTGGAACCAGATACCGGCAATGTATTCAAAGGTCTGATCTGTTGGCGACAGAATACGTAGTTCTGCTGTCGTCTGGTCATACTCATCGGCTAAAGCAGTATTAAGAATAGCCTCAGGGTGGCCGTCTACATCCAGGAACCACTCATTTTCGTACTCCCAGAAGCCCAGAACACCAATCACAGTATGCCCGGCGACCTCAGTTTCCAGATTCAACGTTGCTGAAGTCCATTCGTAGTCATAATAATCTTCCTTTTCTACGCCGGTACTGACGCTGCGCTTATCATCTGACTTGTACTCAGCATTGGGGTCTGTTGTAGAAAGGCTCATTAAACCCGGCGCTACTAGTTGATTATTGCGTCCGTCGGTATTTGACTCACCAGACTCGAGCTTAAGATAGATTGAGGTAATGTCACTGATATCCCATTCAAGACCGAGACGGACGGCGTTAATCTCTTTATCACCGTCTTCACCACCAGTTGCGATATTGTCTGTGTAACCGTCAAGATCGGAGACCTTCACCGCGAGGCGGGCGCGCAGAGAATCCGACAATGGGCCTGAAATATAACCGGAGGCTGAATAGCCGCCGTATTCAAGCTCAGTACCAACTTTCAGGCTACCCTCAAATTCATCAGTGGGTCGGGCGCTAATGGTATTGATGGCACCTGCGATTGTACTCTTACCAAACAAGGCACCCTGGGGGCCCCTTGCGACTTCGAGTCTCTCCATGTCAAGAAACGCAGATTCCATACATTTTCCGCGACCACAATAAACGTCATCAATATAGATAGGCACAGAAGAGTCAAAGGCCAGATTGGTTATGCCAGAACCCAGACCACGGATACGTACGGCCCAGCTTCCGAATGTTTGCTGGACTTGAAGGCCAGGAATGAAGTTTTGAACATCACTCATGTCCTGGATGTCGAAATCTTTAATGAACTCACCGGTTACGACACCAACAGAAATTGGAACATCATTCAGATTAGATGCTCTTTTAGTCGCTGTTACGATTACTTCTTCAAGAACTTCTGCTGCCTGCACCCATCCTGATGCCAGCAACGGAATAATAATTAGTAACCTAAGTAGTTTTGAAACCATAATCCCCACCATGCACTTTTAGCTGAGCGTAAAGTTTTGCGGAGCTGAGAGAAATAGTCAAGTTCATTTATTAATTAGCTCTTGCCTATTTTCTAGCATCGAGCGGGTCAGTTTCTTTGTAAGTGCTTGTTTTTGAACGCTAACAGCTTCAATATCTAGCAAAAGTTGTTCAGAAGTGGAAACTGCCAAAAAGCAAAATAATAAAGATACTTCGCAATCAAAGTATATTTGGAGACGTAAATTCTCGCCTAGCGCATTAAGATCATGGTAAATAGAACCAGAAAAATGGGGAAACAAATGATGTTCATAATCAGGATTCGCGTGTGAATTTTAAGCATAGTGAACTCCGTCTGATAAGCCACAGGCCAATAATACCTGTCTAAATAATTGTAAACATATTCTAATAAACGTCAAATATATTGATTATTATTTCGGTTCCAGAAATAATATACGTTACTAATACACCGTGACATCAGGAGGATAAAGTGACGGATAGTCTTATCAACTTCGTTGCCAGCAACTTTTTATACATCAAGTTTATCCATGTATTCTTTGCTTTCTTATGGGGTTTGGCCGTACCCCCTGCCTTTACTGTCTACGTCAGACGGGCAATGAATGATTATAACGCGGACCCAGGCAATGAAGAGCTGGAACGAAGAATGTGGTGGACCTGGGATCAGATAGACAAGTTGATTGTTCTGGAGCACATTGCCTGGCCAATATTAATAATTACCGGCCCATTGATGTTTCTTGCGAGTGGCTGGTCTCTTTCTGACCCCTGGATTATGATGAAACTATCTATCATCATCATTATCTATGTACCAATTGAAGCATTTGATATCTGGTTCAGCCATTTCTATAGTGCTCACGCAGAGGCGCGGAAATTGGAGGACCCTGATGGCTATAAGAAGATGCGAGCAGATCAAATAAGATTTTTCAAAATCATATCACCAACAGTGAGAATTACGATACCTGCCATTTGGTTTCTTGCTATTGTAAAACCTATGTGGTGGTAGTACGAGATTTGATTTAGTCAACGCCATTGACTGTTTTAAGTTTCGCCGGTGCAACATTGTAATATAATTGAAATCTTTAAGGTCACTAGGACATCATAAATATGCTGAAAGTAGATACATCCATGGAGATTTTTGCAGGTCTGGTTGCAGCAGTTGATTGGTATGATAACAGCTTACAGAGCCTACTTGCGTCCAGGGGCTTAAGGGTTGTTAATCGTGGTCAGGCAATGATGCTCGTTCATATCGCCAAGGGTACGACCCGCCCTTCTGATATTGCCAGGGAAATGCGAACCACGCGCCAAAATATCCATGCGATGGCAAAGGGTCTGGTGGAGGATAAATACTTACATCTTATTCAAGATCCCGCTGATGGTCGATCAAGACAATATGCTTTTGGTGTGGAGGCGGCGGCACAACGAAAAAAGACTCTTGAGATTCTAAATTATCTGAATCATAGACTCGCTGACCGGATTGGCAAGGATACAATTAAGGACTTAAGTCGTGGTTTACTAGTTGACTGGGGGGCTTTGATTGAGGAAGCGCCACCCATGGCAGCGAAATGAATTCCTACTTTACTGTCATCGTTAATTTCGAAACCATGCCAGATGAACAAAGCAGAGCGCTCGAATTAATTGGAAGTTATGTAGGTACTTTCCTTAGCCAGCAGCCAGGATTTATCAGTGGCCGGCTTCACGGAAGCATTGATGGAAAGCGCATTGTCAATTATGCACAGTGGGAGTCAGAAGAACACTTTAAGGCATTTGCAGACAAAGCATCATCACATCCGGATCTTCCTGAGATAAGAAAATACAAACCTGAAGCAGGTTTTTTTGAGGTCTGGAAGCAATACTGAAAGCATACACCTGTTACTTTTCCCCGGTTTATTGCCGTTGCTTTATAACGATTGCATGCTGATCAGGTTTTAAGAAATGAATACTCAATAAAGGGAGGGTGGATGTCACCGAAATGTTAAAGAAGTTATTAGCATCAGAAAAACAGCTAGTCGTACCGGGTGTGTACGATGCACTATCCGCACACATAGCGAGTCAGTGTGGTTTTGATGTGCTCTACATGTCTGGTTTTGCTGTGGCGGGGAGTTTGCTTGCGAAACCAGATATTGGATTGTTAACAGCTTCGGAAATGACTGAGCGAGCGAGGCAGATAGTTGAAGCTGCGCAAGGCACACCCGTCATTGCGGATGGTGATAACGGATATGGTGGTGAACACAATGTCAGCCGCCTGGTTCAGGGATATGAGTCTGCTGGAGTACAGTGTATTCAGTTGGAAGATCAGGTTAGTCCGAAACGTTGTGGGCACATGAATAATAAACAGGTTGTAGGGCTTGATGAAGCTGTTAGTAAGATTCAAGCCGCCGTAAAAGGTCGGTCCTCTGACAGTTTTCTTATTATGGCAAGAACCGATGCAAGAGCTACTCATGACCTTGCCGAAGCACTGCGACGTGGTAAAGCATTTCTCGAAGCCGGTGCAGATATTTTATTTGTTGAAGCACCCGAATCCATTGAAGAAATGAAGCAAGTCAAGACCAGTTTCCCCGGCACTTCTCTTGTTGCGAATATGGTAGAAGAGGGTAAAACACCTGAGTTGACAGCAAATGAGTTGGCAGATTTGGGTTTTCAGATTATTTTAAGACCTGTCTCAGCACTTTTGACAGCTGCAAAGAGTCTACAGTTAAGTTATCAGGCATTGCGACAAACCAGTCAGTTACAAAGCACGCAACCCAGATTTTCATTCAGTGGGTTCAATGAGCTAGTCGGCCTGGAGAAGTTTGACCAGATCTGATTGATATCCTTGAGGATGACTTATTAGTTGACTTGATGTCATTTGGCATGTCCCTCGGCAAGCACTTCTATCTGGTGCCGTATATCACTCAAGCCATAAAACAATATGGCACCCCCCAGTGGGCAGAGAACCGCGGCGCACAAGGCCATTGACTTACCGATAGCCATATCATCCGAGAATATATAGTCCGTTGTTGCAGCTAACACAGTTGGGCCAAGACCCAGGCCAATTAGATTGGCAACCAGGAGATAGATCGCCATCGCCTGACCACGCATGCGATTTGGTGTCATGAGTTGAAGAGTACCACCTGCAATCCCCCCTTGAAATGCGGAAAAAAATACTGCCGCTGTCATAGCCAAAATCGCAAAAAAAAGATCATCTACGAACCCGAGTGCAATGACACACGGCATCATCAGAACGATACTAATGAGGATGAGCCTAATATAAGCGTCATTGGTGCCTTTCTGCATCCAGTAATCGGCAATCGTACCGGCTAGAAGTAATCCCGTACTACCTGCACAAAGCATAATGAGTCCAAATGTCCACCCGGCTTCTTCTGGAGATAAGCTAAACGTGCGGATAAAGTAAGTAGGACCCCAGAGATTCAATGCATAGACGACCATGACAAAAATGGAAATACCAAAGATATGACTTGCGTAT